>NZ_JBOHCV010000068.1:0-5680 GCF_050698815.1 Streptomyces sp. | reverse complement strand
GAGCAGGGACGCGGCGGCCGTACCGGCGGCGACGCCGAGGAAGCCGCGGCGGCGCAGGCGGCGGGTCAGTTCGGGGTCGTCGGGGGCAGCGGATCTGCGGGTCATGTGAGGTCTCCCAGAGCGAGGTGGAGAAGCAGGGACTTGACGTCGGTGGCGGCGATGGGGCCGTCGGCCGTACCGGGGCGGGAGCAGATGAGCACCGGACCCTCCTCTGTACGGGCGGGGAGCCGGCCGTGGCTGCCGCGCACCGGCGAGGGGTCGAGCGGTACGACCGCCATGCGGTAGCGCATGCCGGTCTTCTTGCGGGCCAGCGCGGTGGCCGCGCGCAGCCGTACATAGGGGTCGAGCGGGTCCATGAACAGCTCGGCCGGGTCGTAGCCGGGCTTGCGGTGGATCTCGACCAGCTGGGCGAAGTCGGGGGCGCGGGCGTCGTCGAGCCAGTAGTAGTAGGTGAACCAGGCGTCGGGCTCGGCGAGGGCGACCAGTTCGCCGGAGCGCGGATGGTCGAGGTGATGGGCCTTCTTGCCCCGCTCGTCGAGGAGTTCGGCGATCCCCTCGAGCGGCGCCAGTGCGTGCCGGGTGGCGGGGATGTCGGCCGGGTCGCGTACGTAGACGTGGGCGAGCTGGTGGTCGGCGACGGCGAAGGCCCGGGAGGTGGTGGGGTCCAGGTACTCCATGCCGTCCTGGGTGTGCACCTCCAGCAGTCCGGTCCGGCGCAGGGCGCGGTTGATGTCGACGGGCCGGCTGACCTGGGTGATGCCGTACTCGGAGAGCGCCACGACGGTGCGGCCCTCGGCGCGGGCGTCGTCAAGCAACGGGGCGAGGACGGCGTCGAGTTCGGCGGCGGCCCGGTGGCAGCGGGGGTCGTCGGGACCGTAGCGCTGCAGGTCGTAGTCGAGGTGCGGTACGTAGCACAGGGCGAGGTCGGGATGGCGGGTGCGCAGCAGGTGCCGGGTCGCGTCGATGATCCACCGGGAGGAGGTGAGGTCCGCGCCGGGGCCCCAGAAGTGGAAGAGGGGGAACGTGCCCAGGGCGGCGGTCAGTTCGTCGTGCAGGTCCGGCGGGCGGGTGTAGCAGTCGGGTTCCTTGCGGCCGTCGGCGTAGTAGACGGGCCGCGGGGTGACGGTCCAGTCGGTGTCGGCGCCCATGGCGTACCACCAGCAGATGTTGGCGACCGTGTAGCCGGGGTGCCGGGCGCGGGCGGCGTCCCACAGCTTCTCGCCGCCGACGAGCGCGTTGTGCTGGCGCCACAGCAGCACCTCGCCCAGCTCGCGGAAGTACCAGCCGTTGCCGACGATGCCGTGCCCCGAGGGCGGCTCCCCGGTGAGAAAGGTGGACTGCGCGGCGCAGGTCACGGCGGGCAGCACGGTCTCCAGCGGAGCGCAGGTTCCGGTGTCGGCCAGGGCCCGCAGCCTCGGCATGTGCGCCAGCAGCCGGGGCGTGAGCCCGACGACATCCAGGACGAGGAGAGGTTCGGGAGCCACGTTCACGGCAACTCCTTCAGGCCGAGGCCGGTCAGCATCTCGCGGGCGACGTCGAGTTCGGCGGCGATGCCGTCGGCCAGCTGGGCGCGGGTGCGGGGGCGCAGGCCGCCGGGGAGGGCCTGCCAGGTGTAGGTCTCCACCTCGAGGTGGTGGGTCAGTGGTGCCGGGCCGCCGACGAGGCGGGCGAGCGCCGCGCGCAGGACGCCGAAGGTGGCGGTCAGCGGCGGGGCCGGCGGGGCGTGCAGGGGGACGTGGAAGTGGGTGCGCCAGGGCGCGGAGGCGGGCAGCGTGCCGGGTTCCAGTGCCTCACCGAGGTCGTCGATGGCGCGTACGCCCGCCGCGGTGCGGGCGCGGGTCTGGTGCAGGAAGCGGGGCTCGGCGAAGTCGGCGAGCGCTGCCCGTACCCCGTCCCCGTCCGGGTCCTCCGCGTGCAGCGCGGCGGACAGCTGGCTCTTGACGACGGGCACCCCCGCGTCGGTCAGGGCGGACAGGGCCGCGTCCGGGTCCTCGAACTGGGTGGCGAGGTGGCAGGTGTCGACGCAGACGCCGATCCGGTGTGCTGGAGGTGCGCCGGGGCCGGTGAGCGCGGCGATGGCCTCGGCGGTGGTCTCCACGGTGCAGCCGGGCTCGGGTTCGAGGCCGATGCGGATGCTGCGTCCGGTCAGTTCCTGCAGCGCGTCCAGACGCCCGGCGAGGGTGCCGAGGGCGGCGAGCGCGGTGCGGCGGCGCTCGGGGGTGAAGTCGGTGCGCCAGGCCAGCGGCAGGGTGGAGATGGTGCCTTCGGCCGCGTCCTCGGGCAGCAGCGCGGTCAGCAGCCGGGCCAGGTCGGCGGTGTGCTCGAGCCGTGCGGGCTCGGTCCAGTCGGGCCGGTAGACGCGGTACTTGACGCGCTCGTCACCGAAACCCTGGTAGGGAAAGCCGTTGAGGGTGACCACTTCCAGGCCACGGCGGTCGAGTTCGCCGCGCAGCGTCCGTACGGCGGCCGGGTCGGCGGTCAGCCTACGGGCGGCGTCGCGGGCCAGCCACAGGCCGATGCCGAGCCGGTCGCGGTGCAGCCGGCGGCGCACGGGTTCGGCGTGGTCGCGCAGCTGGGCCAGTACGCCGTCGAAGTCCTCGGCGGCGTGCACGTTGGTGCAGTAGGCGAGGTGGACGGTCGAGCCGTCGGGGTGCCGGAAACGCATGCCTGACCGACCTCCCTCATTCCCCGCCGCGCAGGATGGAGTTGCCCTCGTGGGTGACGGCGCCCGGGCCGGGTGCGAGGTCGGGCTCGAGCCGGCCGCTCTGCCCGTAGAAGGCGACCGGGTTGCGCCACAGCACCTGGTCGACGTCGTCCTCGGTGAAGCCGGCGGCGAGCATGGCGTCGCCGACGGCGCGCGTCTTGAGCGGGTCGCTGCGGCCCCAGTCGGCCGCGGAGTTGACGAGAACGCGCGCCGTGCCGTGCAGGCGCAGCAGCCGGACCATGCGCTGCTCGTCCATCTTCGTCTCGGGGTAGATCGAGAAGCCGAGCCAGCAGCCGCTGTCCGTCGCCGCGTCCACGGTGGTCTCGTTGAGATGGTCGAGCACGACCCGCTCCGGTGGCAGCGACGACTCGCGCAGCACGTCGAGGGTGCGGGCGAGGCCGGCGGCCTTGTCGCGGTGCGGGGTGTGCACGAGGGCGGGCAGGCCGTGGTCGGCGGCGAGCTGGAGCTGGGCGGCGAGTGCGGTGTCCTCGGCCGGGGTCATCGAGTCGTAGCCGATCTCGCCTACGGCGACGACGCCGTCCTTGGCGAGGTAACGGGGCAGTTCGTCCAGGACGGGCACGCAGCGGGGGTCGTTCGCCTCTTTGGGGTTGAGGGCGAGGGTGCAGTGGTGGGCGATGCCGTGCTGGGCGGCGCGGAAGGGCTCCCAGCCCAGCAGGGAGTCGAAGTAGTCGTAGAAGGAGGCGGGTGAGGTGCGGGGCTGGCCCAGCCAGAAGGAGGGTTCGACGAGGGCGCGTACGCCCGCGTCGTACATGGCGGCGTAGTCGTCGGTGGTCCGGGAGGTCATGTGGATGTGCGGGTCGAAGATGCGCATCAGGACTCCTCGGGCTGGTGCTGAGACCGGTGGGCTTCGGCCAGTTCGAGCACGTGGTGCAGGTCGGCCGGTACGGGGCGGCCGGCGGCCGTGCGCTCCCGCGCGTAGCCGGTGAGCATCCGGGCCAGTTCGGCATCGCCGCGCGCCCGGCGGGCGAGGCCGGCGACGGCGCCTACCGGTACGCCGGTGAACAGACACTTGAGCACGGCGTGCCGCCAGCCGTGCGCGTCGAGATGCGCCGCGGCGTACGGGCCGACGGCGGCGCTCACGAGGGTGGTGTCGTTGGCGCGCAGCGCGTCCTCGACGAGCGGTACGGCGTCCGGGGTGCCGCCGGCGGCGAGGTGCGGGAGGGCGCACAGCACGGCCTGGCGTTCGGCGGCCGTGCCCTGGTGGTAGAGCCGGGTGAGGGTGGTGACCCCGGCGCCCGCCGCGTGCAGCAGCAGCACCCGCGCGTCGAGGGCCAAGGCGCGGCCGCAGTGGCGGCCGGCGGCGGCGAAGTACGGCTCCCAGGAGGCGGTCTCCGTGGCAGTGGCCGCGTCGGCGAGCGCCCGGTGCAGCCAGGCCCGGCCCGTCCCGACGAGCCGGTGCTCCAGCCGCGCCTCGAGGTCCTTCACGTCCTTCACGTCCGTCACCTCCGGCTCCTCGCTCACCATCGCTCGGCCTCCTTCAGATGGCGGAGGGAGTCGCGGGCCCGGTCGGGGCCCGCGTGCGAGTCGCGGGGAAGCTCGACGGTAACCAGTCCCCGGTAGTCGGCCTCGCGCAGCGCCGCCAGAACGGGCGGTACGTCCAACTCGCCCTCGCCGAACGGCAGATGGTGATGTACGGCGCGTCGCATGTCCTCGATCTGCACGTGCCGCAGCCAGGGCGCGGCGGAGCGTACGCACGCCTCCGGCGCTTCGGCTTCGGAGCACAGACAGTGGCCGATGTCGAGGGTCAGGCCGAGCAGTCCGCCGGGTTCGCCGGTTTCGCCGGTCCCGCCGGTCCCGCCGCGTTCGCCGAGGGTCGCGCGGAGCCGGTGGAAGGCGGCGAGGTCGCCGAGCAGGTGCCCGGGTTCGGGCTCGACGGCGAGCGGCACGCCGGTGGCCCGGGCGGCGGCGAGCAGGGCGTCGACACCGTCGGCGAAGCGTGGCCAGGCGGTGTGGGCGTCGGTGCCGGCCGGCAGGACGCCGCTGAAGAAGTGCGTGGCGTGCGCGCCGAGGTCGGCGGCGACCCGCACGGCCTTCAGCAGCAGGTCCAGCCGTGCCGCGCGGGCTACCGGGTCGGGGTCGAGCAGGGTGGGGTGGTGCTTGCGGCGGGGGTCGAGTACGTACCGGGCGCCGGTCTCGACGGTGACGGTGAGCCCGTACCGGTCGAGTGCGCGGCGTACGGCGGCCGTCCGGCGCGCGAGGTCCGGGGCGAGCGGGTCGAGGTGCATGTGGTCGAGGGTCAGCCCCACCCCGTCGTACCCCAGGTCGGCCAGCACGCCCAGGGCGTCCTCGAGCCGCAGGTCGGCGAGTCCGTTGGTGCCGTAGGCGTAGCGCAGGGAGGCTGGCCCGGTGCTGGTGCCGGTCATCTGTCTCCCTTCGTGGATACCCCCGGCATCAGCCGGGGGGAGGAATCGAACCCCTGCAAGCAGGGCAGGGAAGCGATTCGCCCCCCTGGGCGGGCTGCCCGTTGTATCCGCGTCTGCGTCCGGACGGGTGATAACGTGTGGTTTGTTGGTCCGGGTGAAAACCAAGCCCGGACCGGCCTACCGCCGGGCTGGCGGGAAGTCAGGTCTGTGGAGCTGATGTAAGACCGATGGGCGGCACACCGTCCCCCGCCGTTGATTCGGGTCGGCAACCGGCTGCGAAGCAGAAAGCTCAACCCGCGAGGGAAGAACCTCCCTGCTTTAGCTGGGAGAGAGGTCAAGTGGGGCTCACCTTCCGGGAGATACGGCGGGCCAGCGGGAGCAGGACCAGCACGGAGGCGGCGAGACCGGGCCGCCCCGCACGGGCGGCGAGGGCGGCCTGGAGCGGGATGAGGGCTCGTATGCCGCCGCCGACGGCGCGCTGGAGGAGCGGGGGCGAGGGGTTGAGCGCGGCGTGCGTGAGGGGGCGGGCGGCGGTGGCGGTGTACGCGGCGGCGAGGGCGGCAGCCCCCGTCTGCTGGGCGCGGCCTGTTCC
>NZ_JBOHCV010000067.1:0-14585 GCF_050698815.1 Streptomyces sp. | reverse complement strand
GGATGCGGACCGCGCCGACGCTAGTGCCGTGACCGGCAATGTTTGCCGGGAGGGGCGCTAGTCCTTGATCTCGCAGATCACGGTGCCCGACGACAGCGAGCCGCCGACCTCCGCCTGCAGGCCCTTGACGGTGCCGGAGCGGTGCGCGTTGAGGGGCTGCTCCATCTTCATCGCCTCCAGTACGACGACGAGTTCGCCCTCCTCGACCTGCTGGCCCTCCTCCACCGCGACCTTGACGATGGTGCCCTGCATCGGGGAGGCCAGGGCGTCGCCGGATGCCGCGCCGCCCGCCTTCTTGGCCGCCTTGCGCTTGGGCTTCTTGCTGCCGCCGCCCGCCGCCGGTGCGGCCGAGACGCCGAGGGAGGAGGGGAGGGAGACCTCCAGGCGTTTGCCGCCGACCTCGACGACGACGACCTCGCGGCCGCCCTCGTCCTCGTCGGTGTCCGCTCCCGCGGCGGCGTACGGCGGGATCTCGTTGACGAACTCGGTCTCGATCCACCGGGTGTGGACATCGAAGGGGGCGTCCGGACGGCCGTTGACCTCGGGCGCGAAGGCCGGGTCTCGTACCACCACGCGGTGGAAGGGAATGGCGGTCGCCATGCCCTCGACGGTGAACTCCGCCAGCGCGCGGGAGGCGCGCTGCAGGGCCTGCTCGCGGGTGGCGCCGGTGACGATCAGCTTGGCCAGCAGCGAGTCCCAGGCCGGGCCGATGACCGAGCCGGCCTCCACACCCGCGTCCAGCCGTACGCCCGGACCGCCGGGCGCGGCGAAGGCGGTGACGGTGCCGGGCGCGGGCAGGAAGTTGCGGCCGGGGTCCTCGCCGTTGATGCGGAACTCCATGGAGTGGCCGCGCAGTTCGGGGTCGGCGTAGTCCAGCGTGCCGCCGTCGGCGATGCGGAACATCTCCCGTACCAGGTCGATGCCGGTGACCTCCTCGGTCACCGGGTGCTCCACCTGGAGACGGGTGTTGACCTCCAGGAAGGAGATCGTGCCGTCCTGGCCGACGAGGAACTCGCAGGTGCCGGCGCCGACGTAGCCGGCTTCCTTGAGGATGGCCTTGGAGGCGCGGTAGAGCTCGGCGTTCTGCTCCTGGGTCAGGAACGGTGCGGGGGCTTCCTCGACCAGCTTCTGGTGGCGGCGCTGCAGGGAGCAGTCGCGGGTGGAGACGACGACCACGTTGCCGTGGGTGTCGGCCAGGCACTGGGTCTCCACGTGCCGGGGGCGGTCGAGATAGCGCTCGACGAAGCACTCGCCTCGGCCGAAGGCGGAGACCGCCTCGCGCACCGCCGAGTCGTACAGCTCCGGCACCTCCGCCAGCGTGCGGGCGACCTTCAGGCCGCGGCCGCCACCGCCGAAGGCGGCCTTGATGGCGATGGGCAGCCCGTGCTCCTCGGCGAAGGTCACCACCTCGTCCGAGCCCGAGACCGGGTCCTTGGTGCCGGCCACCAGCGGGGCGCCGGCGCGCTGCGCGATGTGCCGGGCGGCGACCTTGTCGCCGAGGCCGCGGATCGCCGCCGGGGGCGGGCCGATCCAGATCAGGCCCGCGTCCAGTACCGCCTGGGCGAAGTCGGCGTTCTCGGAGAGAAATCCGTACCCGGGGTGCACGGCGTCGGCGCCCGAGTCGGCCGCGGCCTTGAGCACCTTGTCCTGGTCCAGGTAGCTGGCCGCCGGGGTGTCACCGCCCAGCGCGAACGCCTCATCTGCCGCGCGGACATGCAACGCGTCCCGGTCCGGCTCGGCGTAGACGGCGACGCTCGTGATCGCCGCATCCCGGCAGGCCCTGGCCACGCGGACAGCGATTTCGCCGCGGTTGGCGATGAGCACCTTGCGCACTGTGACTCCCTACTTGGCGCTGCGCCGCAACATGACTTGTTGTGCTGAGTGGTAAGAGTTTAGGTACTGACGACACCCGGAGCCGACCCGCCCACAGTGGTGAGCTTGCCCACACGGAGTGTGACGTGCGGTCGCGGTGGCCCCGGTGTCCGTTGCCTTCCCAAGGTACGCCGGGTTTTCACCGGCGCTCGCGGATCTTCGAATGTGGCCAAGGTCTCCGTACCGCTGTGCGCGTCCCTTCGCAGGTTCTTTGTGGGATTCCTACGAACCACGAAGCGAAACTTTGCTTCGCGTCGTTCCTCTTGCCCTGGTGTGATACCCGTAAGTAGCGTTCTGTGCTGCCGGAGCGACGTACTCCGGGTAACGAACAACACCGGCCACGGCCGGTGGTGGATCGGAAGTGGGTGGGGTGGGGTGGGACTCAGACGATCGGTGGCCGCGGCCGCGGCGCTGATACTCGTGGTCGAGGCGGTGGGCATCGTTCTGCTGAACATCTTCATGAGCATGGTCGTGGACGAGCAGCAGATGTCCATGGCCGGCCTCGCACCGCACGCGATGTCCCTGGGGGCGGTGATCGCCGGCGCGCTCTTCGGCGGCTATCTGCTGCTGTGCGCGGTGGTGTTGGCCCGTACGGCCATCCGTGACAAGGCACCCACCGGGATGCTCCGCATCCTGCTCATCAGCGCCGCCGTGGTGCACGGGCTGCTCGGCGCCATCTCGGTCGGACTGGTGGGCTGGGCCGCGTTCGTGTTCATGATGCTGGTGCTGGGCCTGCTCGTCTGGTCGCTCATCAGCTACAGCGTCGAGGACGGGCCCGCGAAGCACGCCTCGCCGCGGCCGGCCGGCGACCCGCACCCCGAGCCCTCCGCCACGTAACGCGGAGCGCGCGTATCCGGACGGCCGGCCTCGGCTTGTCAGACCCAGAGGTCGGTCACCGGCACGCCCAGCTCCGCGAGGAGCTCGCGCAGCAGCGGCAGCGACAGCCCCAGTACGTTCCCGTGGTTTCCCTCGATGCCCTCGACGAAGGGCGCGGAGCGGCCGTCGAGGGTGAACGCGCCCGCGACGTGCAGAGGTTCGCCCGAGGCCACGTAGGCGCCGATCTCGGCGTCGGTGGGCTCTCCGAAGTGCACGGTGGTGGCGGCGGTCGCGGACGTACGGGCGCCGCCACGCGTGTCGATGACGCAGTGCCCCGACAGCAGCACACCGGAACGCCCGCGCATCGACTTCCAGCGGGCCGTGGCCTCCTCGGCGTCCGCGGGCTTGCCCAGCGCCTGGCCGTCCAGCTCCAGCACCGAGTCACAGCCGACGACGAGCGCGCCCGCCGCCTCCGCGCGGTCCGCGACAGCCGTCGCCTTCGCCTCCGCCAGCACCCGCGCCAGCTCCCCCGGAGTGGGCGCCGACAGCGCGTCCTCGTCCACTCCGCTGACGATCACCTCGGGCGCCATCCCGGCCTGCCGGAGCAGCCCCAGCCGGGCGGGCGAGGCGGACGCGAGAACGAGCCGGCGCGTGGGCGCGGCGCCCGCGGAGTGCGGGACGTGCGGAGGCTGAGAGGTCATGCCGCCATCGTAGGGACCCCGGCCCGCCGGCCCGTGCCGGGTGCGGAACGCCCTTACGGCCTGGTGTGCGATAGCGGGCGGGCTCCCGGCGCCCTGCGACTCCGTCTCCCGCGTTGTCGTCGGTCGACGACTCCCCCACAGCCTGGACGGCGTGGGTGGGGGTCCCCCCGGCAGAGCCAGGGGGCGTGCCCCCACCGCGTCGCCTCCCTCCTCCGCCTTGGATCCGAAGCCGCATGACTCCCCCTGGCTTCGCCGGGAGGTGCCCCCAGCTCGCTGATCCACCCTCTATCGCGCACCAGGCCGTTAGTCGGAACGCTCTCAGTGGGCGTGCAGGAGCACGACGAAGCCCAGCACGATGAGAGGCAGCAGCCAGCTCAGGCGGCGGAACATCGCCTGCGTCGCGAGCAGCTCCTTCGGTGGTTCGTCGCGGGGATCGGACCAGAGCATGGTCCCCATGCTGCGCCGGTGCGGGGCGTCGCGCCTGAGTACGCGTACTCATTCACCCGCACCGGCGATCCGCACGCCGGTCAGGCGGGCCAGTAGGACGTGCGCCACGCCTTCGGGCCCGGATGCGGGATCCGGCGCGGCACCGTACGGGCCGGGTCGGACCACTCCTCGCTGCGGCGGGAGGCGGGCCCCGCGGACGCCACCGCGGCGGCCCGTGCCCGGACCACCGCCAGGGCGGCGGCCAGTTCCTCCGGGGTCGGATTGCCGCGTACCACCTTGATCGGCGGGAACGGCGGATGTTCCCCCGTCGTCGGCTCCAGCATCGCGAACGACCTCCTTACAGCGGGATGTTGCCGTGCTTCTTCGGCGGCAGCTGCTCGCGCTTCGTGCGCAGCGCCCGCAGGCCGCGGGTGATGTGGCGGCGGGTCTCGGACGGCCTGATCACAGCGTCCACATACCCGCGTTCGGCGGCGGCATACGGATTCAGCAGCGCGTCCTCGTACTCCTGCGTCAGCCGCGCCCGCTGCTCCTCCCGCTCCTGGTCGGAGTCCGCCGCGGCGAGCGTCCTGCGGTGCAGGATGTTGACCGCGCCCTGAGCGCCCATGACCGCGATCTGGGCGGTGGGCCAGGCGAAGTTGAGGTCGGCGCCCAGGTGCTTGGAGCCCATCACGTCGTAGGCCCCGCCGAACGCCTTGCGGGTGATGACGGTGATCAGCGGCACCGTCGCCTCCGCGTAGGCGTAGATCAGCTTGGCGCCGCGCCGGATGATGCCGTCGTACTCCTGGTCCGTCCCCGGCAGGAAGCCCGGCACGTCGACGAAGGTGATCACCGGAACGTTGAAGGCGTCGCAGGTCCGCACGAAGCGGGCCGCCTTCTCGCTGGCGTCGATGTTGAGACAGCCGGCGAACTGCAGCGGCTGGTTGGCCACCACCCCCACCGACTGGCCCTCGATCCGCCCGAATCCGGTGATGATGTTCGGCGCGAACAGCGCCTGCGTCTCCAGGAACTCGCCGTCGTCCAGCACATGCTCGATCGCGGAGTGCATGTCGTAGGGCTGGTTCGCGGAGTCCGGGATCAGGGTGTCCAGCTCGCGGTCGTCGTCCGAGGTCTCCAGGTCCGCCTCCTCTGGGAAGACGGGCGGCTCGGAGAGGTTGTTGGACGGCAGGTAGGACAGCAGCGCCTTGACGTACTCGATGGCGTCCTTCTCGTCGCCCGCCATGTGGTGCGCCACGCCGGAGGTGGTGTTGTGCGTACGGGCGCCGCCCAGCTCCTCGAAGCCGACGTCCTCACCCGTCACCGTCTTGATCACGTCGGGCCCGGTGATGAACATGTGCGAGGTCTGGTCCACCATCACCGTGAAGTCGGTGATCGCGGGGGAGTAGACCGCGCCACCGGCGCACGGGCCCACGATGAGACTGATCTGGGGGACCACGCCGGAGGCGTGCACGTTGCGGCGGAAGATCTCGGCGAACAGCCCGAGCGCCACGACCCCCTCCTGGATACGGGCGCCGCCGCCGTCGTTGATGCCGATCACCGGACAGCCGTTCTTCAGCGCGAAGTCCATGACCTTGACGATCTTCTCGCCGTAGACCTCGCCGAGCGAGCCGCCGAAGATGGTGAAGTCCTGCGAGTACACGCAGATGGGGCGGCCGTCGACCGTGCCGTAGCCGGTGACGACCCCGTCCCCGTACGGACGGTTCTTCTCCAGGCCGAAGTTGGTGGAACGGTGCCGGGCGAACTCGTCCAGCTCCGTGAAGCTGCCCTCGTCCAGCAACAGCTCGACCCGCTCCCGCGCGGTCAGCTTTCCCTTCGCGTGCTGTTTCTCCACCGCGCGCTCCGAACCCGCGTGCGTCGCCTCCGTGGCGCGCCGCTCGAAGTCCGCGATCTTGCCCGCGGTGGTGTGCCGCTGCTCGTTTCCGTGGGCTGGGCTCTGCTGCTCCGACATCAGCGTGCGGCTCCTACTCGTCAGCGTGCGGCTACCGGTTCGTAGGTTATCGGCGAAGCGGCCGTCCGGCGGTGCGGCGTTGACCACACTCGACGCTTCGGCCGTACACCCCTGCCGACCGGCCCGGCCCGGCCTACGCTGTGCCGCATGACGCCGAACCCGCCCGACAGCCCCGACAGCCCCGACGCCCCGGGCAGCCGCTGGTCCGATCTGGAACGGCCGCCGCTCAACCCCACCGCCCTGCGCCGCGCGCTGCTGAAGCCGGACAGCCTGTGGACGGAGCTGGAGGTGGTCGAGCGCACCGGGTCGACCAACTCCGACCTCGCGGACCGCGCGCGGGCCGGCAGCGCGGCGGAAGGCGCCGTACTCGTCGCGGAGGAGCAGACAGCCGGCCGCGGCCGGCTGGACCGCGGCTGGAGCGCCCCGCCGCGCTCCGGCATCTTCGTCTCGATGCTGCTCAAGCCCCAGGTCCCCGAGGAGCGCTGGGGGTGGCTGCCGCTGCTCGCCGGGGTGGCCACCGCCGGGGCGCTCGCCCGCGCCGCGGGCGTGGACACCGCCCTGAAGTGGCCCAACGACGTCCTCGCGGACGTCGACGGTGAGGAACGCAAGATCGGCGGCATCCTCGCCGAGCGAACGGTGACGGCGCCGGGTGGCGGCGGCGGGAACGGTGGCGTCGGCGTGGTGCTGGGCATCGGGCTCAACGTCTCGCTGCGCTCCGCCGAACTGCCCGTACCCACCGCGGGCTCGCTCGTCCTCGCGGGCGCTCAGGGCACCGACCGTGATCCGCTGCTGCGCGCGGTGCTGCGCGGGGTCGAGGACTGGTACGGGCGCTGGAGCGCGGCCGACGGCGACCCGGTGGGAAGCAGCCTGCTGGAGGCGTACGCCGCCGGGTGCGCGACGCTCGGCCGGACCGTACGGGCGGAGCTGCCCGGCGGTGAGGAACTGGTCGGCGAGGCGATGGCCCTGGACAGCGACGGGCGGCTCGTCATCGGCACCGGAGACGGCGTGCAGCGCCCGGTCGCCGCGGGCGACATCGTGCACCTGCGTGGCGAGGGCGCCGCGGGGGCGTGACGCGGGAGGGCGGGACGCGCAGGGCGGGACGCGCGCGGGGCGTGCGGACTCACTCGCGGCGCGTACCGCCGAGCCGGTGGTCCGGGGTTGTCGGCGCGTGAGTGATGGGCCCTGAACGGCGCACTGCTGCCGTACTCTGGGCACGCGGCGGAGGGGACGTGGCCGGAACGCGTCCCCGGTGCTCCCCGAAGATCACAGCAAGAGAACGGAAGGGCCAGTGCGCAGGGACGACCGGACCTGGCGAGAGGCCGACAGTGGCCGAGAATGAGCCGGACACTCCCGTGCCTGCGTCCGCGTCACAGCCGGCGGCGGAGGGGTCGGAGCGGTCAGAGCGGTCACCGGAAACGGAGCCCGGCGGGCAGCCGGACCCGTCCGCGGGACCGCAGGCCGAGCCCGCTGACCCGTCCGGCCCGGCCGACCCGCCCCCCGGCCCCGCGGCCCCGGACGACGACGGACAGCCGGCGCCGGGCGGACCGGGCGGACCGAGTGGCCGCCGAGGCACCGAGGACGACCCCAGCGCGCTCCGCATCGAGGAGCTGATCCTCGGCTCCGAGCGCCAGTACACGCCCTTCCAGGCGGCCCGCGCGGCCGGCGTCTCCATGGAACTGGCCGCCCGCTTCTGGCGTGCGATGGGCTTCGCCGACGTCGGTCAGGCGCGGGCGCTGACCGAGGCCGACGTGCTGGCCCTGCGGCGGCTGTCCGGTCTGGTGGAGGCGGGGCTGCTCAGCGAGACGACGGCCGTGCAGGTCGCCCGCTCGACGGGGCAGACCACCTCCCGGCTGGCCGACTGGCAGATCGACTCCTTCCTGATGGGCCTGACGGAGCTGCCCGAGCCCGGAATGACGCGCAACGAGGTCACCTATCCGCTGGTGCAGCTGCTGCTGCCGGAGCTGGAGGAGTTCCTCGTGTACGTGTGGCGGCGGCAGCTGGCCGCGGCCACCGGACGGGTCGTACAGGCCCTGGACGACGAGGACACCGTCGACCGGCGGCAGGCCATCGCCTTCGCCGACCTCGTCGGCTTCACCCGGCTGACGCGGCGGCTGGAGGACGACGAACTGGGCGAACTGGTGGAGGCGTTCGAGACGACGGCCGCCGATCTGGTCGCGGCCAACGGCGGCCGGCTCATCAAGGCGCTGGGCGACGAGGTCCTCTACGTCGCCGAGGACGCGGGCGCCGCCGCGGAGATCGGCCTCCGGCTGATCGAGACCATGGCGAACGACCCGACGATGCCGGAACTGCGCGTCGGCATCGCCTTCGGCACGATGACGACGCGGATGGGCGACGTCTTCGGCAACACGGTCAATCTGGCGAGCCGGCTGACGTCGATAGCGCCCAAGGACATGGTCCTGGTGGACGGCGCCTTCCGCGCCGAGCTCGTCGCCGCGGGCGACGCGCCGGAGTCGGAGAAGGAGACCGAGGACGTGTCGGGGTACCGCTTCGGCCTCCAGCCCCTCTACCAGCGGCCGGTGCGCGGCCTGGGCGTCGTCGAACCCTGGATGCTGGGCCGGCGCTAGCGCCTGCGCCGCTCCGTCCTGCCTCGCCGGATGCCTCGCCTGCCGGCTGCCCACTGGTTCCGCCAGGGGCAGATCGCGTGCCCCGCTCGCGCGGGGCACGTACCACCGCCCGCCGGTGCTTGCGTGCAGGCACGCACGGGCGGGAACACCGGTTCGCGGCTCGGCGAGGCTGGCCTCGCGCCTGGCGCGGGCCCGGATGACTCCCCCTGGCTCCACCGGGGAGGCCGCGTGCCGAGCGGGCCGGAGCGCCGCGGAGCGGCCCCGTACAGTGGCCCGCGGCATTGGTGAGCGAGCGTTAACCGGAGGGGTCGGATGAGCAGCGTCAGCGTCGGCGTCGGGGTCAGCGAAGAGCGGTACGGCGAGTGGATCGTGGTCCGCAAGGACGCCGGGACCCACGTCGCCGAACTCGTACTGGACCGTCCCCGGGCCATGAACGCCGTCTCCAGCGAGCTGGCCGCCCGGATCGCCGAGGCGTGCGCCGACCTCGCCGCCGACCGGACCGTACGGGCCACCGTGCTCAGCTCCACCCACGAACGGGCCTTCTGCGTGGGCGCCGACCTCAAGGAGCGCAACTCCTTCAGCGACGCGGAGCTGGGCCGCCAGCGCCCCACCGCCCGCGCCGCCTACACCGGCGTGCTGGAGCTGCCGATGCCGACCATCGCCGCCGTGCACGGTCACGCACTGGGCGGCGGCTTCGAACTGGCGCTCTCCTGCGACCTGATCGTGGCCGACCCCAGCGCCGTCGTGGGGCTGCCCGAGGTGTCGGTCGGTGTCATTCCGGGCGGCGGCGGCACCCAGCTGCTGCCACGCCGGGTCGGCGCGGCCCGCGCCGCCGAGCTGATCTTCACCGCGCGCCGCCTCGAGGCCGCCGAGGCGCACGACCTGGGCCTGGTCGATCAGCTGGTGCAGGCGGGCCAGGACCGGACGGAGGCGCTCGCGCTGGCCGCCCGTATCGCCGGCAACTCCCCGGTCGGCCTGCGCGCCGCCAAGCGCGCGCTGCGCACCGGCTGGGGCCTGGACCTGCGGGCGGGTCTGGAGATCGAGGACGCGGCCTGGCGCACGGTCGCCTTCTCCGGGGACCGGGTGGAGGGCGTGGCCGCCTTCAACGAGAAGCGGAAGCCGCAGTGGCCCGGCGAGTGAGGGCCGCCTGAACGCGGGGGAGCGGGAGTAGCCCACCCGGCAGGGTGGGGTGAACGCTCCTAGCCTGGCCCCATGGAAGAGGACGCGCGGTTGCGGGCGGTCGTCGGGCTGGCGCAGGCCATGGCGACCGCACAGCGTTCCCGCGCCGCACACCCCCAGCAGCCCGCGCACCGCGAGGTCGCGCACGCCGCGGCCGTACGGGCGTGCGCCGCGATGGACGGCTCGTTCGCGGCCGTCTCGGCCTGGGACCGGGCGCGCGGCCGGCTGGATGTTCTGGCCAACGTCGGAGAGCTCACCGAGGACGAGAACGAGTTCCCCGAGGACGAGTCCTACCCGGTGCACGACTTCCCGGAGATCACCGAGTCGCTGTCCGAGCGGTGGCCCGGGGGCGGCGAGGACACGCCGCAGGCGTGGGTGGAGACGGCCGGGCGGCGCACCGGGCTCGCCGCCGAAGGGCCCTGCCCGCCGCGGGTGGCCGCCCTGCGCCGCCGCGGCCGGGGCTGCTGTGTCGTCGCGCCGATCGTGCTGCACGGCCGCGCCTGGGGCGAGCTGTATGTCGCCCGCGCGCCGGGCGCGCCCCCCTTCGACCGTTCCGACGTGGACTTCGCGGCCATACTGGCCGCGATCATCGCCGCCGGGATCGCGCAGGACGAGCAGCTGGAGGAGGTGCGCCGCCTCGCGTTCACCGACCAGTTGACGGGGCTGGCCAACCGCCGCGCGATCGACACGAAACTGGACGACGGACTGGCGCGGCACCGCGCGGACGGCACGGTCGTCAGCCTCGTCGTCTGCGATGTCAACGGCCTCAAGCGGGTGAACGACGAACTCGGCCACGAGGCCGGTGACCGGCTGCTGGAGCGCTTCGGGATGGTGCTGTCGCTGAGCGGCGCGACGCTGCCGGGGGCGCTGGCGGCGCGGCTGGGCGGCGACGAGTTCTGCCTGCTGACGGTGGGGCCGGCGGCGGACGAGGTGGTACGGGCGGCGGACGAGGTCTGCCGCAGGGCGAGCGAGCTGCGGGACGGGGAGGGGGTCGCGTGCGGGGTCGCCTCCACAGGGGATCCGATCGGGGTCGTACGGTCGGGAGCCCGCCTCTTCCGGCTCGCGGACGCGGCGCAGTACCGCGCGAAGGCGGCCCGCGCGCGGAAACCGGTCGTCGCGGGGCGCGAGGGCGGCGCCGAGGACCCGGTGGTGCGGCTTGCGGACGCGTCCGAAGCGTCCGACATCGCCGCGGAGGCCTCCGCGCAGCCGCGCCTGGGCGACCGGCGCCACTTCCGCGGCCACGTCCCGGACGCCCCGGACTCCGCGGACACCCCCGCCCCGGACGCGTGAGACCGGGACCCGGTCGTGACAGTTTTCGATTCACTCTCTAGGGTGCCTGAATATGAGTATGCACACCGTGGTCCTGGGCAGCTCCGGCACGCGCCCCGAGGACGTCATCGCCGTCGCCCGCGAAGGCGCCCGCGTCGAGCTGTCGCCGGACGCGCTGGCCGCCCTGGACGCGTCGCGGCGGTTCATCGAGGAGCTGGCCGCCAAGCCCGAGCCCGTCTACGGCGTCTCCACCGGCTTCGGCGCCCTCGCCGTCCGGCACATCAGCCCCGGCCTGCGCGCCCAGCTCCAGCGCAACATCGTGCGCTCGCACGCCGCCGGCATGGGCCCGCGCGTCGAGCGTGAGGTCGTGCGCGCGCTGATGTTCCTGCGGCTGAAGACCCTCGCCTCGGGCCGTACGGGCGTACGGGCCGAGGTCGCCCGGTCGATGGCGGCCCTGCTCAACGCCGGAATCACCCCCGTCGTCCACGAGTTCGGCTCGCTGGGCTGCTCCGGCGACCTCGCCCCTCTCTCCCACTGCGCCCTGACCCTGATGGGCGAGGGCGACGCCGAGGGGCCCGACGGCGCCGTCGCGCCGGCCGCCGAACTGCTCGCCGCGCACGGCATCGAGCCCGTCGAACTCCGCGAGAAGGAAGGGCTCGCGCTCCTCAACGGCACCGACGGCATGCTCGGCATGCTGCTGCTCGCCTGCGCCGACCTCGCCCGCCTCTTCACCTCGGCCGACATCGCCGCCGCGCTCACCATGGAGGCGCTGCTCGGCACCGACAAGGTCCTCGCGCCCGAGCTGCACGCCATCCGCCCGCACCCCGGACAGGCGGCCTCGGCCGCCAACATGCTGAAGGTGCTGGCGGGTTCCGGGCTGACCGGCCATCACCAGGACGACGCGCCGCGCGTCCAGGACGCCTACTCGGTGCGCTGCGCCCCCCAGGTCGCGGGCGCCGGCCGGGACACCCTCGCGCACGCCCGTACGGTCGCGGAGCGCGAACTTGCCGCCGCTGTGGACAACCCCGTGGTGCTGCCCGACGGGCGCGTCGAGTCCAACGGCAACTTCCACGGCGCGCCGGTCGCCTACGTGCTCGACTTCCTCGCCGTCGCCGCCGCCGACCTCGCCTCCATCGCGGAACGCCGCACCGACCGGCTCCTGGACAAGAACCGCTCACACGGCCTGCCGCCCTTCCTCGCCCACGACGCCGGCGTCGACTCCGGGCTGATGATCGCCCAGTACACGCAGGCGGCCCTGGTCAGCGAGTTGAAGCGGCTGGCGGTCCCCGCCTCGGTCGACTCGATCCCGTCCTCCGCGATGCAGGAGGACCACGTCTCCATGGGCTGGTCCGCGGCACGCAAGCTCCGTACCGCGGTGGACAACCTGGCCCGCGTCGTCGCCGTCGAGCTCTACGCCGCCGCGCGTGCGATCGAACTGCGTGCCGAGAGCGGCCGGCTGACGCCGGGGCCGGCGGCTCGCACGGTCGTACGGGGGCTGCGTGAGGCGGGCGCACAGGGCCCGGGCCCGGACCGCTTCCTCTCGCCGGACCTGGCGGCGGCGGAGCGGTTCGTCCGCACGGGCGCGCTGGTGGCGGCGGCGGAATCGACGACGGGCGAACTCGCCTAGGGGCGGGAGGGGTGCTGGGAGCCGGCGGGGATCACGCGCGGCGCCGGCGACGGGTGCGGATGAGCAGGGCACCGCCCGCCCCCGCGAAGCCGGCGCCGCCCACGAGGTAGGGCGTGCTGCCGAAGCCGTCGTCGCGGGTGAGCGTCTGCGTACGCGTCCCGTGCCCCCCGTCGCCCGCGTGCTTCGACGCCGCCGCACTCGGAACCGAGTGGTCCGGGGTGGCCTTCGCGGTGGGCACGAACCAGAGGGCACAGAGCACCGCGCCTGCCGCGGTGGCCGTCGTCAGCGAGCGGCGGTGTGCGGATACGGTGGACCGTGACAGTCCGGCTCCGGACACGAAGAGCCCCTTCCGAGTGCGGTGGTGCGTTTCCGGTGCCACGAACTGGCGGCACGCTGCCCGATGTTATAGACAGCCGCGGGTCGTACGGAAGCCAAGGGCCCCATGCGCCCTACGCTCCCTGCCATGGCTGCTGACGAAACACCGCACATCGCACCGTCCATCCGGCTCCGCGTCGAGCTGGTCGTGGAGATCGCCGACCCGCAGGCGCTGACCAGGTCGGCGCTCGAACGGGTCGAGGGCGATGCGCTGATGCCCGACGAGGAGCGCGCGCACGCCAGAGAGATCGTCGCCGCGGACCCGGGGGAGGCCATCGCGTATCTGGTCGACCCCTTCGACCTGGTCAGGGCGCTTCCGGGGGTGGAGCTGGCGCACGCCAGCTGGGGCAGCGAGGAGGTCGACGAGGACGACCTGGACGCTCTTGACGATCTCGACGAGGAGTAGGACCGTGCGTAGAGGGCCGCGCCACCGCAGGTGACGACACGTGTCCTGGACCACAGTTTCGTCTCGTGTGGAACCGGTCAGCTGTCCCATTGCGTTATGTCCCGTAGAGCTGGGTCCGCAGATGTCCGGTTTGCTCCGGCGGTAGGCGTACGCGGCGATTCGGGGAGACTTGCAATCTGACGTAGATGGAGATGTCAGTGACAACGCTGGGTAACCACCGCAGGGCGATATCGGCGACCGCCGTACTGCTCGGTGGTGTACTGACGCTGAGCGCCTGCGGTTCGTCGGGCGCCGAGGGCGACAGCGGAGGCGGGTCGAAGCAGGCCCGGGCGGGGGGCAAGAGTTCGGAGGCTCGAATAAAGATCGCCTCCAAGAACGGCGCCGAAGGCGCGAGCATCAACACCGGCGGCAACGTCACCGTCAGCAAGGGGAAGCTGACCGACGTCACCATGGTGACCGCGCAGGGCGGTGCGCCCGTCGAGGGCACCGTCTCGGGCGACGGGAAGACGTGGAAGCCCGCCGATCAGCTGGAGCGGGCGACGCAGTACAAGATCACGGCGAAGGCCAAGGACGGCGATGGCCGCAAGGCGGTCGAGAACTCGACCTTCACCACGGTCTCCCCGGACAACAGCTTCATCGGCAGCTACACCGGCGAGGACGGCCAGACCGTCGGCGTGGGCATGCCGGTCTCGATCAACTTCGACAAGGCGATCGGCGACAAGAAGGCCGTCCAGTCCGCGATCAAGGTCAAGTCGTCCAGCGGCCAGCAGGTCGTCGGGCACTGGTTCGACGGGACCCGGCTCGATTTCCGCCCCCAGGAGTACTGGAAGCCCGGCTCCAAGGTCACTCTCGACCTGAACCTCGACGGGGTGAAGGGCGGCCCGAACATGACCGGTGTGCAGGACAAGAAGGTCACCTTCAACATCGGCCGCTCGCAGGTCAGCACCGTCGACGTCAAGACCAAACAGATGACGGTCGTGCGCGACGGCGCGAAGGTCAAGACCATCCCGATCTCGGCGGGCGGCGAGAAGAACCCGACGTACAACGGCCAGATGGTGATCTCCGAGAAGTTCAAGGAGACCCGGATGAACGGCGCGACGGTCGGTTTCACCGACGACGACGGCAAGGGCGAGTACGACATCAAGGACGTCCCGCACGCCATCCGGCTCACCACCTCCGGCACCTTCCTGCACGGCAACTACTGGGCCGAGGAAGAGGTCTTCGGCGAGGAGAACGTCAGCCACGGCTGTATCGGGCTGCGCGACGCGAAGGGCGGCAGCGCGACGACGCCGGGCGGCTGGTTCTTCGACCGGACGCTGATCGGGGACGTGGTGGAGGTCGTCAACTCGAAGGACAGGAAGGT
>NZ_JBOHCV010000066.1:0-3332 GCF_050698815.1 Streptomyces sp. | reverse complement strand
GGCGTGCAGGACAGCGTGCGGATGGCGATCGACCTGGAGCTGCGGTACCGGGGGCTGCGCTCGCCGCACAAGCTGAAGTCGGCGGTCTCCGGCTGCGCCCGGGAGTGCGCGGAGGCCCGCGGCAAGGACTTCGGCGTGATCGCCACGGCGAACGGCTGGAACCTGTACGTCGGCGGCAACGGCGGTGCGGAGCCGCGGCATGCGGATCTGCTGGCGCAGGATCTGTCCGACGCCGAGCTGATCCGCCTCATCGACCGCTTCCTGATGTTCTACATCCGCACCGCGGACCGGCTGGAGCGCACCTCCGCCTGGCTGGAGCGGATCGAGGGCGGACTCGACCACGTCAGGGACGTCGTCGTGCACGACTCCCTCGGCCTGTGCGACGAACTGGAGGCTCTGATGGCCGACCACGTCGCCCACTACCGGGACGAGTGGGCCGCCACGCTCTCCGACCCGGAGAAGCTGGCCCGGTTCGTCTCCTTCGTCAACGCGCCCGGAGTGCCCGACCCGTCCGTGCGGTTCGTCGCCGAGCGCGAGCAGATCAAGCCGGACCTGACGCTCCTCTCCGGCCCCGACATCCCCGTACGAAGCACTGTCCGCACGCTCGAAGGGACCACCACACGATGACCACGATGACCGTCGCCCCAGCCCTCGCGGACACGGCCGCCGGCACCACCACGGGCACAGCCGCCCGGCAGGTCGAAGTGCGAACCGGCGCGGGCTGGTTCTCGGTGTGCGGCCTGGCCCGCCTCACCCCGGGGCGCGGTGTCGCGGCACTGCTGCCGGACGGCACCCAGGCAGCCGTCTTCCTCGACCGCGGGGGCCGTGCGTACGCGATCGGCAACCGCGACCCCTTCACCGGCGCCTACGTCCTCTCCCGCGGCCTGCTCGGCTCCGCCGGCGGCGCGCCCTTCGTGGCCTCGCCGCTGCTGAAACAGCGCTTCGACCTGGCCACGGGCCGCTGTCTGGACGACGAGGAGATCAGCGTCCCGGTCTTCAGCTGCCGGACGAGCTGACCACCGGGCCGGCCACCGGGTCCGACCACCGGGCAGCCGGGCCGCCGGGCTGCTCAGCCGCGCAGCTCCTCCGCGGCCCCGGCGACCCGCGCGATCAGGCGCAGCAGCGTCTCCTGCTCGTCGCCGTCCAGCGGCGCGAGGAAGACCCGGTTCATCCGGGTGGTGCGGGTGACGAGCTTCCTGTGCGCGCCCTTGCCCTCCGTCGTCAGCTTCAGCACGTTCCGCCGCCCGTCCGCCGGATCGCGCACCCGCTCGATCAGCCCGCGCGCCGCCAGCCGGGCGACCAGGTCGGCGATGGTGGAGCGGTCGAGACGCACCTGCTCGCTGAGGGTGCGCTGGTCCATGCCCGGCTTCTCCACCAGCGCGTTGAGCACGGCGAACTGCGGTGACGTGGTCTCCTCCGAGACCATGGCGCCCCACAGCAGCGAGTGGGCCTGCTGGAGCCGGCGGGCCAGATGCCCGGGATGCGTGCTCAGATCGACGGCGACCATGCGCTCTCCCTCAGGGCTGCTCATTCATCGGTGTACTGATTGATTCTTACTACTGAGGCCGAGAGGTGTCGAGCGAAGCTCCCTTTCCACCGTGGTCTTGACGCGTCGCGTCCTGGGTGACAGCGTCTGTGAAACGTCACCGAAATACTCAGCACACTGAGCAAATGAACCACGGCTGCGTCCGTCCGTCAGGGCCGACAGGAGTACGTTTCCATGTCCCTCAGCCAGCACGACATCGACCGCGAGGTCGCCGGACTGCGCGACGCGTACGAGCGGTCCCGCGCCGCCGGCGCACCGGCCAGGTCCCATCCGCCCCGTGACTACGCGCCGTACCGCAGCAGCGCGCTGCGCCATCCGAAGCAGCCGCTGGTCCCCGTGCGGTGCGACCCGGAAACGGTCGAGCTGCACACTCCGGTGTTCGGCGGCACAGACGTCACCGACACCGACCACGACCTGACCCGGCAGCATCACGGCGAGCCGCTCGGCGAACGGATCACCGTCTCGGGCCGGCTCCTCGACAGGGCCGGGCGGCCGGTCCGCGGCCAGTTGATCGAGCTCTGGCAGGCCAACGCGGCGGGGCGCTACGCCCATCTGCGCGACCAGCACCCGGCACCCCTGGACCCGCACTTCACCGGCGTCGGGCGCACCCTGACCGGGGACGACGGCGGCTACAGCTTCACCACCGTCAAGCCCGGCGCCTACCCCTGGCGCAACCACGACAACGCGTGGCGCCCGGCGCACCTGCACTTCTCCTTCTTCGGCTCGGCGTTCACGCAGCGGCTGATCACGCAGATGTACTTCCCCAACGACCCGCTGTTCGCCTACGACCCCATCCTGCAGTCCGTCACCGACGAGTCCGCCCGGCAGCGGCTGGTGGCGGCCTACGACCACGACCTGTCCCGGTCCGAATGGTCGCTGGGCTACCGCTGGGACGTCGTGCTCGACGGCCCGTCCGCCACCTGGATCGAGGAAGGCCGCGGATGACCTCGACTTCTCGCTCTCCGTTCCAGCCCACCCCGTCCCACACCGTGGGGCCGTTCTACGGATACGCCCTGCCCTTCCCCGGCGGCGGCGACCTCGCGCCCGTAGGCCGTGCGGACGCCGTCACGGTGCACGGCCACGTCTACGACGGCGCCGGCGAGCCCATCCCGGACGCCTTGGTCGAGCTGTGGCAGGCCGATCCGGGCGGGGGCCTCTCGGGCGCTCCGGGCTCGATGCGGCGCGACCCGGTGACCGGTGGGCATCTGGGCCGCAACGGCGTGGACTTCACCGGCTTCGCCCGGATCCCCACCGATGCGGACGGGCACTGGGCGGCCCGTACGCTCCTGCCCGGCGCGCCCTCCGGCCACGCTCCGTACATCAGCGTGTGCCTCTTCGCGCGCGGGCTGCTGCATCATCTCTTCACCCGCCTGTACTTTCCGGAGCACACCGAGGCGCACGCCTCCGACCCGCTGCTCGCCTCGCTTGACCCCGCCCGGCGCGAGACGCTGGTGGCGACGGCTGACGACGCCGCAGGCTCGTACCGATTCGACATCCGGCTGCAGGACGGGAAGGAGACGGTCTTCCTTGACTTCCACTGATCCAGGCGCAGACCCGGAGCCCGGCCCGGCCCTGGCTCCGGCCCCGGCTCCGGAGGTCGGTCTGCTGTCGCCGGTACGGGCGGGCTCGGCGGCCGAGTCGCGCACCGGCGACGCCGCCGTGCTCCAGGCGATGCTGGACGCCGAGGCCGCGCTGACCCGGGCACAGGCAGGCCTCGGGCTGGCTCCGGCGGCGGCGGCAGCAGCCGTCACGGCAGCCGCGCGCGCCGACCGCTTCGACGCCCGCG
>NZ_JBOHCV010000065.1:0-2347 GCF_050698815.1 Streptomyces sp. | reverse complement strand
GTGCGGCGCTCAGGAGAGGCGGAACACGTCCTTGGGCAGCCGGTACGTCAAGTCGTGCGCGCTCTGAAGCGCTTCGTCCTCCGGCAGGACGTGCGTGGCCACCAGATTGGCCAGAAAACCGCAGTCGACGCGGCGAGCCATGTCGTGCCGGGCCGGGATGGAGCAGAACGCCCGGGTGTCGTCCACGAATCCGGCCGTCTTGTGGATGCCGGCCGTGTCGGTCACCGCCTCGCGGAAGCGCCGCATCGCGCCCGGGGTGTCGAGGAACCACCACGGGGCGCCGAGGAAGACGGAGGGGTAGAACCCGGCCAGGGGCGCCAGTTCACGCGACCAGGTGGTCTCGTCGACCGTGAACAGGACCATGCGGAAACGGGGATGGGTGCCGTAGCGCTCCAGCAGGGGGCGCAGTGCCTGGGTGAACTCCACCGCCAGCGGGATGTCGTGGCCGGTGTCGGGGCCGAACACCTCCGAGGTCGCGCGGTGGTGGTTACGGAGGACGGCCGGGTGCAGTTGCATGACGAGTCCGTCGTCGCAGGACATCCGTGCCATCTCACTGAGCATGTGCCGCCGGAACGCCGTCTGTTCCGCGACGGTCGCGGTGCCGTTCAGGGCCGCCGTGTAGATGCGGCGGGCCTGGGGGTCCGTGAGGGGTTCGCTGCCCGCGTCGGCGGGGCCGTGGTCGGTCGCGGTGGCGCCGTGTGCGATGAAGTAGGCGCGGCGGGCCTCCAGCGCGGCGAGGTATCCCTCGTAGTGTCCGGTGTCCTTGTCCGCGGCCCGTCCGAGGTCGGCGACCCGCTGCGTCCAGTCGGCGGCGGCCGGGTCCAGGTAGCGGTCCGGGCGGAAGGTCGGGATCACGCGTCCGTTCCATCCCGGGTCGGCCGCGAGCCTGCGGTGGGCGTCGAGGTCGCTGCACGGGTCGTCGGTGGTGGCGAGGACCTCGACGCCGAAGCGCCGGAACAGCGCGCGCGGCCGGAACTCCGGGGTGGCGAGCTTGTCCGTCAGCTGGTCGTAGAGTGCGTCGGCCGCCTCGGGCGTGGGGCGGGTGAACACCCCGAAGACCTCGGCCAGTTCGGCCTCGAGCCAGTACCGCGAGGGGGTGCCGCGGAAGGCCCACCAGTGCTCGCAGAGCAGCCGCCACACCTCGCGGGGCGACGGCTGCTCCCCGCCGTCGCCGTGGGCCAGGCCCAGGCGGGCCAGGTCCACGCCGTGGGCGTGCAGCAGCCGGGTCACGTAGTGATCCGGCGTCACGAGCAGCGACGCGGGGTCGGTGAACGGCACGTCGTCGGCGAGGAGTACGGGGTCGATGTGCCCGTGCGCGGACACGATCGGCAGGTGCCTGATCTCCTCGTAAAACCGCGAAGCGAGGCTCCGGACCGCGGGGTCTGCGGGCAGGAGCCGGTCCGGGTGCAGTTCGATCTTGCTCATCTGTTCGCTCCGATAGCTGGTGGGGGGCACCGGCTCAGCCGGTGCGGATGCGTGATGAGACCCCTCTTCGGGGCCGGCGGCGGGTCACTGCCGGGCAGGTCCGGAGGACCCGCGGATCTGAAGATGGGAAGGGAGGAGGACGTGCCGGCGGGGGGCCTCGCTGCTGCGGCGGTCGAGCCTCTCGAGCAGCAGGCTGACAGCGGCGCGTCCCGCGTCTTCTATGGGGGCCGCCAGGGTCGTCAGCGGCGGTGAGCAGAAGTCGGCGCCGAAGATGTCGTCGTAGCCGACGACGCTGATGTCACCCGGGATGTCCACACCGCGCTCGGCACAGCGGCGCAGAGCTCCGATCGCCAGCAGGTCGTTGAAGGCCACGACAGCGGTAGCACCGTGCCCGATCGCGGCGTCCGCCGCGGCCGCGCCGCCGTTGACCGAGGGCGGGAACGGCCCGAGCCGGGTGGCGACGAGCCCCAGCCGCCGGGCGGCGGCCGCCAGCGTGCGCCAGCGCCGGGCGTCCGCCCAGGATGCCCGTGGGCCGGCGAGGTAGGCGATCGACCGGTGGTCCAGGGAGGCGAGGTGTTCGACGATCTGCCGAGTGCCGTCGTCGTTGTCGACGACCACGCTGGGGACACCGTCCACCTCCCGGTTGAACAGCGCGCACACCCGCTCCACGGACAGCTTGCGGACATCGGCGTCCGGCAGCCGCGACGAAGCGAGCACGAAGCCGTCCACGGCTTGGGCGAGCCGCTCGAGATGCCGCTTCTCCAGCTCCACGGACTCCTCGGTGTCGGCCAGGACGAGCGTGTAGCCGGCTGCGCTCGCCTGGCGTTCCGCTCCCCGGATGATGCCGAAGAAGACCGGGTTGGTGATGTCGGGCACGAGCAGTGCGACCGTGCCCACACCTCCAGGCTGCGGTGTCCGTGTC
>NZ_JBOHCV010000064.1:0-15103 GCF_050698815.1 Streptomyces sp. | reverse complement strand
GAGCGTGTAGCCGGCTGCGCTCGCCTGGCGTTCCGCTCCCCGGATGATGCCGAAGAAGACCGGGTTGGTGATGTCGGGCACGAGCAGTGCGACCGTGCCCACACCTCCAGGCTGCGGTGTCCGTGTCGAGGAGTGGGGACGGTAACCCAGCCGGTCGGCGACGGCCAGCACATGCTCGCGGGTACGTTCGTTCACCCGCTGCGGGTTGGTGAAGGTCCGCGACACGGTCGACGCGGCGACACCGGCCTCCTGTGCCACGTCGTGGATGGTCGTTGCCCGCTGCCGACGCTCAGGCGGAGTCGGCGTCGGTGTCTGAGCCCCGTTCTGCTCCGGGGTCTCCTTACCCTCCGGCGGACTCTCGTTCCGTTCCGGGTCTGTCGGAGTCTCGTCGCTCTCCGGACTGGTCTGGCCCACCCTCTGTCTCCCCTCGGCCGCTGTCCCGGTCGTTTCTACCCGTCGCGGCAATTTTTGGCAACCAGTTGCAGACTATTGCCATCACGGTGGCCGGTGTGACTAGATGCCGTGGAGCCGCTTCGTGGTGACGAGCGGAGGCCCATTCGGGATGGGCCGATCAGCCGCAGGCGGTCGGCCAGTAAAGGAGATAGTGATGCGACGACGCAGTCGTGACCTGGCCGCCGGTATGGCAGTGGTGGTTGCCGCAACAGGCCTCACCGCTTGCGGCGGTGGAGGCGACGCCGAGAGCGGCGGGGGCAAGAAGCTGCACGTGCTGGTGGGCGCCAAACCCGAGTACTCCAAGGAACTGCGGGCCTGGATGGCGGACACCAAGAAGAAGTTCAAGGCCAAGACCGGGGCAGACATCACGTTCGAGACCTTCTCCAGCCCCGAGCAGGAGCAGCAGAAGATCCAGACCTCCGTGGTGAGCGGCACCGGCCCCGACGTGTACTCGCTCGGTACGACGTTCACCCCCGTCGCCCACTCCACCAAGGCCTTCCACGAGTTCACCCCGGAGGACTGGAAGAAGGTGGGGGGCCGCGAGCGGTTCATCCCGCAGTCGCTGGCCATGTCAGGCCCGGACAAGAAGCACGAGATCGGCGTCCCCACGGCGATGCGGCCCTACGGGATGGTCTACAACAAGGCCATGTTCAAGGAGGCCGGCATCAAGGCCCCGCCGAAGACATGGGACGAGTACGTCTCCTACGCCAAGAAGCTGAACAAGCCCAAGGAAGGGACGTACGGCGCGGCCGTCGACTACTCCGACGGTTTCAACCCGTGGAAGTACATCTGGGCCTCCACCCTGCAGAGCGGCGGCCGGCTGGTCAGCGAAGACCTGAAGAAGGCTCAGCTGGACAGCCCTGAGGCCAGGGCGGCGGTCGGCTCGCTCTTCGACCTCACCGCCAAGCACAAGGTGGTCGACCCGAAGTCCACCGGATGGAAGGCGCCGCAGGCGCTCTCCGCCTTCAGCGGCGGCAAGGCCGCCATGCTGGGCATGGTCACCCCGGGCGCGGTTCCGTCGCTGGAGAAGTCCAAGGTGAAGGACGACTACGCCTTCGCGCCGATGCCCCTGGTCCCGGAGGGTGAGAAGTCCCGCCCGGCCGGCGGCGTCCCGGCGGGCACCATTGTCTCCGGTGACGCCGTCGCTGTCGCGAAGTACTCCAAGAACAAGGACCTCGCCCTGGAGTACATCAAGCTGACCACCAGCGCGAAGGAGCAGACGAGCTACGCCAAGACGTTCGGCGACCTGCCCACCGACAAGGGGGCGGCGCAGGCACTGGCGAAGAACGATCCGCAGGTGGCCGCGTTCGTGAAGGCGGAGGACGCAGCGGTCCCCACTCCGTTCACCGGCGCCTGGGCCGACGTCCAGCTCGGCATACAGAATGTCGTGACCCAGTCACTTCCGTCGCTCTCGCGTGGCAACTACGACCCCGCCGCGGTGAAGAAGCTGCTCGCCAAGGCTGACAAGACCACGCAGTCCTCCATCGACCGTCAGAAGCGCTGACGTGGGTGCGTTGCCAGAAGCACCGGAGCGTGTGCGGAGAAAAGCCGCCGCCCTGACACCCGTCGCTCCGCGCCGGGTGGGGCGGCCACGGCGGCCACGGCGGCCGCGCGAACGCAGGCCGCTGTGGCTGATGACCCCGGCCGTCGTTCTGCTCACCCTCATCGTCCTCGTGCCGCTCGGGTTCGCGGCCTGGATCAGCTTTCTGGAGCTGGACCAGTACTCGCTGCGGCAGTGGCTGGACGCCCCATGGGTGGGCATGGCCAACTACGTCGAAGCGATCAGCAAGTCGACGCTGGCCCACTCGCTGTGGATCAGCGTGGCCTTCTCCCTGCTGACCACCGCGCTCGCCGCCCCGATCGGCCTCATGGCAGCACTGTCCCTGAACGCCCGGTTCCGTGGCCGCGGGCTGGCACGGTCGGTCTTCCTGGTGCCGTACGTGATCCCCACTTTCGTCACCGCGACGATGTGGCGGATGGTTCTGCAGCCCTCCGGAGCGGTCAACAACGTGCTGGGCGACCTGGGCCTGGGTGGGAACACCACCTGGCTCATCGGCGACATGAGTTTCTGGACCCTCGTGCTGGTCGACGTGTGGGCGTCGTGGGCGTTCATCTATCTGATGACGCTCGCCGGTCTGCAGACGGTCCCCAACGAGCTGTACGAGGCCGCCGACGTGGACGGCATCCGCTGGTGGCAGAAGATCTGGTACGTCGTCCTGCCACAGGTCCGCGGCCCGCTCACCCTGGGCCTGCTGCTGTCCACGCTGCACCACTTCAACAACTTCACACTGCCCTTCGTACTGTTCGGAAGCCCGGCGCCGGAGGCGGTGAACGTCCTTCCCGTGAACATCTTCGAGACGTCGTTCCACGTGTTCCGTTTCGGTCTGGGCGCGGCGATGGCGATCGCCTCACTGGCCGTCCTGGCCATTCCCGCAGTGGTCTATCTGCGCAGCGTCCGTCTGGACGGGCGCCCCGGAGAGGAGGACGCATGACCTGGCGACCGAGGGACCCGCAGGCGGTCCTTCCCCGTGGCGTGCAGATGGGGGTGATCATCGGCCTCGCCTTGTTCGCCATGATCCCGGTGCTGTACATGGTGCTGATGTCGGTCAGCCCCGACAGTGAGGTGGCGGCCGGCACGCTGTGGCCGACGCAGTTCGAGCTGCGCAACTACATCGACATCTGGGGAACGGTGGCGCTTGCGACCGGCCTGAGCAACAGTCTGCTGGTGGCCCTGTCGGCCTCGGTCATCGCGACCGTGGTGGCGGTCGGGGCCGCTTACTGCCTGACCCGGTTCACCTTCATCGGCCGCCGGTCCTTCCTGTCCGGCCTGGTGCTGCTGCAGTCGCTGCCCCACGCCCTGCTCATCCTGCCGCTGTTCGTGGTGTTCTCCTCCGTGGGCAGCTACCTGAGCGTGACCATCGTCGGCTCGAAGTGGGCGCTCGTGGTCACGTACCTCACGTTCGCGCTGCCGCTGGCGACCTGGGTCATGGTGACCTACCTGCGGAAGATCCCGCAGTCCCTGGAGGAGGCCGGTCTCGTCGACGGACTCACCCGGTTCGGGGCACTGCGCCGCATCATCGTGCCGCTCTCCTGGCCGGGCATGGTGGTCGCGCTGGTGTTCTCGTTCCTGCTCGGGTGGAACGACGTCCTGTTCGCGACGGTCCTCACCCGCCCGGAGACCCGTACCGCGGCCGTGGAGCTGCAGGTCTTCGGTGCGAGCGTCGAGGGCGGCGCGATCCCGCTGTACGGCCAGCTGATGGGCGCGTCGGTCGTGTGCGCCATCCCCGTCGTCGCCCTCTACCTCATCTTCCAGCGCTACCTCGTCGGCGGACTCACCTCCGGCGGCGTCAAAGGCTGACACGCCGGAATACCCGCGTCCCCCACCTACTTTCTCAAGGAGCAACGCACCATGTGGACCCTGTCCGGTTTCGCCGATGAGATATCTCCCGACCTGGAAGAACAGTGCCAGGTGCTGGAGAAGCTGGGTATCGGCCACATCGAGTTCCGCAGCGCCTGGAACACCAACGTGCTCGACCTGAGCGACGAGCAGCTCGAAACGGTTCGCCAGACCCTCACCCGCCATGAGCTGCGCGTGTCGGCGGTCGGTTCGCCGATCGGCAAGATCACCGTCCACGACGACTTCGACGAGCATCTGCGCCGGTTCGACCGGGCGCTGCACGTCGCGTCCGTGCTCCAGGCTCCCTACATCCGCATCTTCTCCTTCTTCCTTCCCAAGGACGACGACCCCGCCGTGCACCGGGACGAGGTGCTGCGCCGGATGGCGGCGCTGGCCGAACGCGCCCGCGGTCACGACGTGGTGCTGCTCCACGAGAACGAGAAGCACATCTACGGGGACACCCCCGCCCGGTGCCTGGACATCGTGGAATCCGTCGGCTCCCCGCAGCTTCGGCTCGCCTGGGACGCCGCGAACTTCGTCCAGTGCGGCGTCCGGCCGTACACCGACGGCTACGCGATGCTCCGGCCCCACGTGGAGTACATCCAGATCAAGGACGCGCTCGCGGAGACGGGTGGGGTCGTTCCCACCGGCGAGGGCGACGGTGAGGCCCGGGAGACCCTGCGGGCGTTGCTCCAGGACGGCTTCGACGGCTTCTTCTCCCTCGAACCGCACCTCGCCTCGCAAGGCTCCATGGGCGGTTTCAGCGGCGCCGAACTGTTCGCCGTCGCCCACCGTGCGCTTGTCGGCCAGCTGGCCGACGAGGGCGTCCAGTACCGCTGATCCGGAGAGGGACAATCACTATGCGCATGGCAGTCATCGGCTGCGGCGTCATCGGCCGGGTGCACGCCGCCTCGATCGCGGCGTTCGCACCGCGCGCCGAACTCGCGCTCGCCGTGGACGAGATATCCGACAGTGCTCGCGAGCTCGCGGAGCTGCACGGTGCCGAGTTCACTACCTCGGTGCCCGAGGCACTGAAGCGGGACGACATCGACGCGGTGGCGATCTGCACGCCCAGCGGTCAGCACGCCGACCTCGCCGTCAGCGCGCTCGAGGCCGGCAAGCACGTCATCGTGGAGAAGCCGCTGGACGTGACCGTCGAAGCGGCGCAGCGCGTCGCGGCGGCCGAACGCCGGACGGGGCGCACGGTCACCGTGGTCAGCCAGCACCGCTTCGACCCCGCCAGCAAGGTCGTTCACGAGGCGGTCCACAGTGGCCGGTTCGGCCGGATCACCTCCGGTGTCGCCGGCCTCTCGTGGTGGCGCAGCCAGAGCTACTACGACTCCGGCAACTGGCGCGGCACGTGGGCGCTGGACGGCGGCGGCGCCCTGATGAACCAGGGCATACACACCGTCGACCTGCTGGTGTGGATGCTCGGGGAGCCGGTCGAGGTGTTCGCCTGGGCGGACTGCCTGGCGCACAGTGACATCGAGGTGGAGGACACCACCGTCGCGACGATCCGGTTCGCCGGCGGCGCGCTGGGCGTCATCCACGGCACCACCGCGGCGTACCCCGGGCTGACCGCCCGGCTCCAGGTCCACGGTGACCGGGGCTCCGCCGTCGTCGACGACGATCGCCTGGCGTACTTCCACGCGGCCCCCGACGGTGCCGGCACGGACGGTCCGGCGTACGGCGCCAAAGGCGACAACAACCAGGCCGGGCAGGTTCTGCCGGATGAGCAGGAGCCGGCTCCGGCGGCGGGTGCGGATCCCTCCGCTCTGTCCGATGCCCACATCCACCAGTACCGCGACTTCCTCGACGCGATCGAGGAGGGACGGCCGCCGCTGGTGACGGTCGCCGAGGCCACCCGGACCCTCGCTGTGATCTGTGCCGTCTACGAGTCCGCGCGCACCGGACGGCCGGTTCCCGTCGATTGCCGCGACCTGGACGGCGCGTCCGGCGGCGAGCCGGCGTGACCGGCCCCGACCCACGACAGAACCCCGCCACGGCGAGGGAGAAGAGGACCGCATGAAGATCGTTTCCGCTGACGTCATCGTCACCTGTCCCGGGCGCAACTACGTCACGTTGAAGATCACCACCGAGGACGGGATCACGGGCCTGGGGGACGCCACCCTCAACGGGCGTGAGCTGTCCGTCGTCTCGTATCTGCGCGACCATCTTTGCCCGATGCTGATCGGCCGGGACGCCAGCCGGATAGGGGACACCTGGCAGTACCTGTACCGGGGCGCCTACTGGCGCCGTGGCCCGGTGACCATGACCGCGATCGCCGCGGTGGACTGCGCGCTGTGGGACATCGCCGGCAAGGCCGCCGGTATGCCCGTCTACAAGCTGCTCGGCGGGCAGGCGAGGGAGGGCGTGACCATCTACGGTCACGCCAACGGCCAGACCATCGACGAACTGCTCGAGGACGTACAGCGGTTCCTGGACCAGGGGTACCGCGCGGTGCGGGTGCAGGCCGCGGTGCCGGGGCTGGAGAGCACGTACGGGCTGCACGGCAGCGACACCGGCAAGACGTACGAACCCGCGGACGCCGCCCTGCCCACCGAGAACGTGTGGGACACCAGCGCCTACCTCGACTTCGCCCCGAAGCTGATGAGCGCCGTACGGGAGCAGTTCGGCTTCGGCTTCCAGCTGCTGCACGACGTGCACCACCGCCTCTCCCCCCTGGAGGCGGCCCAGTTGGGACGCTCCCTTGAGCCGTACCGCATGTTCTGGATCGAGGACCCCACCCCGGCCGAGGACCAGGATTCGTTCCGGCTGATCAGGCAGCACACCACGACCCCCCTCGCGGTCGGCGAGGTCTTCAGCTCCATCTTTGACTGCCAGCACCTGATCACCAACCGGTTGATCGACTACATCCGCACCTCCGTCTCGCACACCGGCGGCATCACCCACCTGAGGCGGGTCTTCGACCTGGCAGCGCTGTACGGCGTGCGGACCGGCTCGCACGGCGCCGGCGACCTGTCCCCGGTCTCCTTCGCGTCGGCGCTGCAGCTCGATCTGACCGTGCCGAACTTCGGCATCCAGGAATACATGGGGCATCTCGAACCGGCCAGTGAGGTGTTCAAGACCAACTACACCTTCGCCGACGGGTACATGCACCCCGGGGAGGCCCCCGGTCTGGGCGTGGACATCGACGAGGAAGCGGCGGCCCGGTACCCGTACCAGCCCAGGAGCCTCCCGGTGAACCGTCTCCGCGACGGCACCATGCACGACTGGTGATTGAGAACGACAACGGCGCGGCCGACTCCGGTCGCGCCCGTCCCACGGACGACGGCACCGGAACATCGAAGGAGCGGACAGCAGTGACCCCGACACCGGACGGCGCAGCCGTACTCCGGCCGACCCGGCCCCGGCTCGACGCCGGCTCTGCCGGAGCGCTGGCGCCGGGCGTCCGGCCGATGGCGGGCGGCCGAGGCTCCTCCACCGGGATCGTCCACATCGGGCTGGGGGCCTTCCACCGCGCGCACCAGGCCGTGTACACCGAGGCCGCCATGGCCGCCTCCGGCGACACGAGTTGGGGAATCCTCGGCGTCAACCTCCGCTCCAGCGCCGTGGTGGAGGAACTGCGCCGGCAGGACTGCCTCTACACGGTGCTGGAGCGGGACCGCGACGCCGCACGTCCCCGCGTCGTCGGGTCGCTGCGTGCCGCCGCGCACCTGCCCAGCGAGCCGGGCCTGGTGCTGGACGCGATAGCCGCACCGTCCACCCGGATCGTCACCGTCACCGTGACGGAGAAGGGCTACCGGACCGGCGCCGGGCGGCGGTTGCGGATCGACGACGAGGTACGCGCCGACGTGGAGGATGCCGCGGCCTGGGCCGGCGGCGCGGCGAACAGTCGTCCTCCGCGCACCCTCCCCGGCCTGCTGCTGCGGGGACTGCAGCGACGTCTCGCCGCGGGGGGCGCCCCCCTCGCGCTGGCCTCCTGCGACAACATCCCGGCCTCCGGGAAGATGCTCCGCGCACTGCTGGAGGACTGCTGCGATCTGCTGCCCGCGGCGCACTCCCGCCCCCTGCTGGAGTACCTGGACAGCGCGGTCGGCTTCCCCTCCTCCGTGGTGGACCGGATCGTCCCCGCCACCACCGACGCCGACCTCGCCGAGGTCGCCGCGGCACTCGGTGCGGAGGACCGGGCCGCGGTGGTGGCCGAGCCGTTCTCCCAATGGGTCGTGAGCGACGACTTCCCCGCGGGGCGTCCCGACTGGGAATCGGCCGGTGTGACCTTCACCGACGACGTCGCCCCCTACGAGCAGGCCAAACTGCGGATGCTCAACGCCTCTCACTCCACTCTGGCCTACCTCGGCGGCCTGGCCGGGCACGACTCCATCGCGGGGGCGGTGGCCGACCCGCTTCTGGCGGAGGCCGCTCGCCGTCTGCTGGCCGTCGACGTCATTCCCGTCCTGACGGCGCCGGGAGGTGTGAACCTCGACGACTACGCGGCCACGGTACTGCGGCGCTTCGCCAATCCGGCGCTGCGGCACCGGACCGCACAGGTGGCCGCCGACGGCTCGCAGAAGGTGCCGATCCGGCTGCTGGGCACCGTACGGGAACAGCTCGAGGCCGGGCGTACCCCGGAATGGGCCGTACTCGCGGTCGCCGCATGGCTGCGCTACACCGTGGTCGGCACGTCCGACGACGGCCGTACGCTGCCGGTGCAGGACCCGCTCGCCGAGCGCCTGCGGGCGGCGGCGGGGCCGGACGGGGCGGAGGGGTCCGGCTCCGGGCTCGTATCCCGGCTCGACGCGGTACTGCGCGCGACCGACGTGTTCGGCGAGGAGCTCCGGGAAGATCCCTCCTTCCGTGCGCTGCTCGGGGAGGACCTTCGCCTGCTCGCCGCGCACGGCGTCACCGGCACACTCCGACGGATCCTCTGAACCGCCGTGGGAGGGCGACGACCGTGATCGAATCCGAACGGCACCAGGAAGCGGCCGTGTTCAGGTCACCGATCCGTGTTCTGGCGATCGGCGAGTGCATGGTGGAACTCACGCACCGGGACAGCGAGACGCTGCATCTCGGCTGTGCGGGCGACACCTTCAACACGGCGCTCTACCTCGCCCGGGTCACCGACCCGGACAGCGTCCAGGTCGACTACCTCACCCTGGTCGGCGACGACCGGTACAGCGACCGCATCCTGGCCGCGATGCGGCAGGAGGGGATCGGCACCGGACTGGTCCGGCGGGTGCCCGGCGCACGACCGGGGCTGTACCTGGTGCACACCGATCCCGACGGGGAGCGCACCTTCACCTACTACCGGTCGGAGTCGCCCGCCCGTCGCCTCTTCGGTCCCGGCCATCCGGAAGCGGCGAGCTCCCTGGCCGACGGCTACGACGTGGTCTACCTCTCGGCGATCACCTTGCAGATCCTCACCCCGGCGGCGCGTGAGCGAGTGTGGGACCTGCTGCGGCAGGTCCGCCGGCGCGGCGGGACCGTGGCGTTCGACAGCAACTACCGTCCGGCGGGATGGCCGGAGCCGGGCAGCGCACGCGCCGCGGTGCAGACGGCATGGCAGCTGGCGTCGATCGCGCTGCCGACCTTCGACGACGAGTGCGCGCTCTTCGCCGACGACACACCGGCCGACAGCGCCGTACGGCTGGCCGCGCTCGGTATCCCCGACGTCGTGGTGAAGGACGGTGCCAGGGGATGCGTCGTGTGGGACGGCTCGTCCCCGCGCCGGGTCGCGGCACAGAAGGTCCAGGCCGCCGTGGACACCACAGCCGCGGGGGACGCCTTCAACGCGGCGTATCTGGCCGCCCGCCTCACCGGGAAGGAACCGGTCGAGGCGGCCGGCAGCGCGAACGCCCTGGCAGCCGAAGTGGTCCGCCACCGGGGTGCCGCCGTCCCGGCATCGGTTCTGCCCCGGCGGGCTGAGACCTCGCTGCGGTGAAGGCGCGTGGGAAGCTCGCCGGCACCCCGTCCAGTCCGTTCGAGGAGACGGGGGTGGGGTGCATGGATGGACTCAGACATGCAGGGTGGGCCGGTAGATGAGTTCTTGGATGTTGCCGTCGAGCGTCCGGCTCTCGATGAGCTCGAGGTCGAAGTCGGCCGCACCCTGGAAGACCGGGTCCAGTCCGGTCTGACCTGTGATCACAGGGAAGAGCGTCACCTGGACGCGGTCGACCAGACCGGCGGCCATCAGCGCCCGGTTCATCGACAGGCTGCCGTGCGAGCGCAACGGCACCTCGGACTCCTCTTTGAGCCGGGCGACGACGTCGACGGCGTCACCGCGCACGACAGTCGCGTCCGGCCAGTCGAGGGGGCCTTCCAGCGTCGTCGACACCACCGTTGCCGGCAGGCTCCTCATCCGAGTGACCCACGGGTCACGCACTTCGGACTCCTCGGTGCTCGAGGCCAGCATGCGCGCGAATGCCCGATACGTGTTCGCCCCGAAGACCATCCGCTGCTCCGCGCTGTAGGAGGCAAGGCGGTGGTCGAGCAACTCGGGGCCTTGCTTACCCCAGTAGCCGGTCCAGTTGCCGCCGGCCGCGCCGTAGCCGTCGAGGCTGGAAAAGACGTCGAAGGTGTAGGTAGCGGTCATGTCGTTCTCCTCGAGCGCAGGTTGATCGGTGTGAGTCCAGACTGGAGATCACTGCGAGACTCATCGCCGTCGGACTGACCGCGACATTGCAAATGTCTGCTTTCCATGCAAAGCGGAACGATTTCAACCGGTCGGGCGCGCTGCTCCTTCCCGCGAGGAGCGAGCGTCTCCGCCACGGGCCAGCTCACTGTCGCAAAGGACGAAACGCAGTCGTCCGCGCCGGCGCCGAACTCGCGCCTGCTTTCGGCGGAGCGGCACGTGTGTTCGCACACCACATACGTGCGCGAACTTGCGAACCAGACCACTAAAGGTCGCCTGCCGGCCGCCCGAGCAGGATCGATCCAGATGATCGTCGGCGATCCACGGCGATCGTCGGAACCCGCTTATCGGCCGAGATCGCCCCCTCAGCTTGGCCACGGAACATCCATTTCGACCGGGATCGCGAGTTCGCTAATGGGTCCATATCGTGCCCCCGCGCTGGCCCTTCTGAAAGGCCCCGGTAATCGCTGGGTTTTTCATTTTCAGCCGCAGGGGGCACGCTATGGACCCGCGACGTTCGGCGCTTTCCGGTTCGGTGTGTTCGGGCGCGTGCGCGGTCCCAACCCCGACCTCCGGCGTGAGGGGCCTGGCGTCCAAGCTTCCTTGGAGTGCGGACGGGCCAGTGTTGCCCGAGCTGACGCGAACGTTGCACGAGGCGCTGGGCTCGTCGTGACTAATCGGCGAGGATACGCTCATGGCTTCTACAGCCAGCGCGCTGCGAACGGTCGAGGCCTTGCTGCGTGAGCTGGAGGCGGCCGACGAGTTCTCGGGCGCCGTGGCGGTCGCTCAGGGCGATCAGGAGTTGTTGCTGGATGCCTTCGGCTTTGCGAGCCGCACGTGGGGCATCCCGGCCACGGTCGAGACCCGTTTCGATACGGCGTCGATTACCAAGCTCTTCACGGCGGTGGCGACCCTGCAGCTCGTCGAGCGGGGTGCATTCGCGTTGGACACCTCGGTGACGGGATACCTGGGGCTTGAAGGAGCGGGCATCTCGCCGGCGGTCACGCCCTACCACCTGCTGACCCACACTTCGGGCATAGCCGACGATGCTGACGAGGAGGCGGGTGAGCGCTACGAGGACCTCTTCCTCGATCGGCCTAACTACTCGGTTATAGAGACGGCGGACTACCTTCCGCAGTTCGTCGGCAAGCCACCAAACTTCGCACCCGGCGAGGCTTGCCGCTACTGCAACGTCGGCTACGTGCTGCTCGGCCTGATGATCGAGCGGGCGACCGGATCGACCTACCGTTCCTACATCTCCGAGCGGGTCTTCGTCCCGGCCGGGATGAATCAATCGGGGTTCTTTCGAATGGACCTCGTCGAGCCGGACGTCGCCGAGGGCGTCGAGGTGATCGAGGACGAGGACGGGGGCATCGTCCGGTGGCGTCGCAACATCTACTCCTACCCTCCGGTCGGTGGACCCGACGGCGGCGCCCATGTCACCGTCGGCGACCTCCTGCGCTTCCACCGGGCCGTGACCGACGGGCGTCTCCTCGGTCCCGCTCTGACCGCCGAGCTTCTCGCACCCAAAGCGAGACATAGCGCACGCGGTGCGGGGAGTCACCTGATGGGCTTCGGCTTCGAGTTCGAGACCGACGCGGATGACGTCGTGCAGTGCTACTGGAAGGAGGGGGTGAACGTCGGAGTCAGTGGCATGCTCCGCCACTATCCGACGAAGGACATCACCTTCGCTGTGCTCGCCGTAGGTGAGACGGCGGCGTGGGGGCCGATCAAGGCCATCGACGAAGCCGTCAGGAACGCTTGAGTCGGAACCACGCCGCGTCTCGCGACGCGCCGTGACTCCCGCGCGCCGCCCGAATCGACAAGCGCCTTAACGAGGCCACTCCACAAGCGATGCCAGAGCGACGCATTGGTCGCTAATGGGTCCATATCGTGCCCCCGCTACTGCGAAAGGCGCCGGAAATGGCGCCTTTCGTGTTCGATGAGGGAAGCAATCGCTACTTCTGCAGGTGTTTTCCAAAGCCCGTCCAGGAGGTCGAACGCGCCCGCGAGCGAGGAGGCCGCCACCAGGTGGACCTGCGTTGGCTCGTCTCGGCGTTCTCGTCACGCTGGTGCCGTGGTAAGCGGCTTCGGGGCCGAAACGAGGAACATCCGGTCCCAGATGGGCTCGACGGATGTGGCTGCAGCCAACAGGACCAGGGCGACCCCGGCGGCTCCCTCGACCAGCTCAATGCCGGTCCACGTCCACGGTTTCTGGTCCCAGCTTCCTTGCACCCACGCGTCCCCGTTGTCCCGGGCCAGACGGTAGAAGTCGAGCGTGCGCTCGAGCCAGTACACGGCGGTACGGCCGAGCGTCGGTTCCCCGGTGGCTTGGTACAGGCGGTTGTAGATGTGAGCCAACCCGGCCGCTCCGTGGCAGAAGCCGCCGTTGACGACCCCTGTCTCTGACGCCGGCCGCTCCGCCGCCCGGCAGGCCAGCGCCACCGCCGCTTGCTCCCAGTCGGCATCACCCACGCCTCGAGCCGCCAGCAAGAGGGCGGCTGCGATCCCCGGATCCCCGTAGCACCACGCGCAGCGGGCTGGGTAGGGCTTGAAGCCCGGCGCCACCCAGAGGGGGAAGGTCGGGCCCTTCTCGGTCGCAACTGAATGCGCCAAGAGCCACCGTACTGCCCCCTCGAGGAGCGGGCGTGCGGTCGCCTGCTCGATCCCGGTCCCGCAGATGCCGCCGAGAAGGGCGATCGCCCCGGCCACGCCGTGGGCGACGCCGAGGTCTGCGCGCCCTGAGGGGTATCGCTTCCGCCATTCTTCGTGTATCTCCGTGGGTGGCGTCCACCAGTAGAGCCCATGCTCGTCGTGCTGGGCGTGCTCGTGCAGCAGCTTTACGACCCGGCGGAGGCATTCGATCGCCACGGGGCGCGGGTACCGTTGCAGGGCGTACACGCCGAAACCAGTGAGACCCTCGACGAGGTCGTATGGCGCCGGCCAGTGGTCAGGCCGCGACAAGAGGCGCAGGAGGGCGTCGTCGACTGCCTCGTTGCGGTCCTCTGCGTCCGGGTCGAGGAGGCGGTCGATCAGCTCGGCAGCCCACGCCACCCCGGAGAATCCCCCATAAAGGGAAGCGTTCATCGCCTGCGTCGACACCGCCTCGATGGCCTCGTCGAGACACTGCCATGCGAGGACGTCAGCCTGCGGCATGCGGCGGGTTCGGGCTAGCCAGGTGTAAAGGAGGGCCAGACCGGCCTTTCCCCTGCCGAGCGAAGGGTCCCGCCCGGCAGGTAGCGACGTAATCGACGGAATGGACTCCGCGATGGCGTCGACCGCCTGCAGAGCCTGCTCGGCCGTCGTACCCGACAAGATGGGTCGCCAGCAGCTCTCGGCGCTCGCATTATCCAGCTTCGTCATACGGCCAGCCCCGTGTGGACCAGGCAGCCCACATACATGTGCGCTGCCTGGTCCGTTTGGGTTGAACTCTCCTGCCAGCAATCTTTAGGCGTTCGGGTTACTGGCGGCCCGTACTACGTGTTCGGGTTAGCTGCAGCCCGGCGCCTTGGTGTTCGGACAGCCGTTCGGTCCGCCGTTCGGCGGGGTGTTGTTGCCGCTTTGGGCGCCACCGACGACCTGGGACAGTTCCTGCTCGTCGAGCGTCCGCAGCGTCTCCTTGGACAGCGTGAGCTTCTTGTCCTTCTTCATGCATTCCTCCTCTCACATCGTGGGGAACAGGCGCCAGCGCGCGCTTTGGCCGTTCGCGTTACTGCCAGCCGTACTTCACGTTCGGACTAGGTGCAGCTGTTGCCCGGGCCCTTGGTGTTCGGACAGGTGTTCGGTCCGCCGTTCGGCGGGACGTGCCCGCCACTTTGGGCGCCACCAACGACCAGGGACAGATCCTGCTCGTCGAGCGTCCGCAGTGTCTCCTTTGACAGCGTTAGCTTCTTGTCCTTCTTAATGAGAATCCCTCCTCTCGTACGTCCGGAATAGCGGCCAACGCGCGTTCGCCATGGCGTACGGCGTATTCTATTCCCCTCAAACGCCGATTTTCAATGCGTACCAAAGCTGACGCAGATTTCATGACATATTTGTCAGGAAGGCGAAGATGAAATGCGACAGAAATTGCATGACATTCAGTCAGCCCGAGAAGTAAACCGAAAATGGCGATTGCTCAATGTCGGTCGCTCAGGCTTTCTGGCTCGACCGACCTCTTGCACGCAAGCGCAATGAGCTCGCCGACCAGCTCGTCCTCAACAGGCGGGTCGCGGAGCGGAAGGGTCGGGTTGATCTCGTAGCTGTTGTGGCGACCGACCTTCCGGCGCCGCACGTATCCGGCCCGCTGCAGATCGGCGAGCACGCGGTAGGCGGAGCGCTCGGTGATCCGCGCCGCCCGCGCCACCTCTGCCACTGTCGCGTCCGGATGGCGCGCCACCGTCAGCAGCACCTGGGCGTGGTTCGTGATGAACGTCCACGATCGGGACGTCAACCGTTCGACTGCACCTGCGCTTCTCATATACCGCAGCTCCGCGCTCGGAGACCGTTCAAGTCTTTCAAGCTTGCTACCGATGTCACCTCAGTTCAAGCCGTGGCGAGGGCCGGTGCCACCGGGCGAGGCCCGCATCACCAGCGGCGCCAACCGTGTGACGCCGTTGGCGGGCGGATCCGCCCGCGTCCGACGCGCTTGCATCCGGGGCGCCTCCGAGGCAAGCTCGTGA
>NZ_JBOHCV010000063.1:0-6210 GCF_050698815.1 Streptomyces sp. | reverse complement strand
CAGCCCGGCGGCGTCCGCGGTCGCCCAACCGCCGGAGGAACCGCCCGGAGTGTGCTCCAGGCTCCACGCGTTGCGGGTGTCGCCGAAGGCGGGGCCCTCGGTGAAGGGCCACTGGCCCAGTTCGGGGGTGTTGGTCTTGCCGACGATGACCGCACCGGCCGCGCGCAGCCTGCGTACGGCCTCGCCGTCCGCAGGCTGCGGCGGGAAGTCGCCGGGGCAGCCGAACGCCGTCGGCTCCCCCGTCACGTCCGTGTCGTCCTTCACCGCGACCGGCACCCCGAGCAGCGGCAGCCGCTCACCGCGGGCCAACGCCCAGTCGGCATCGTCCGCTTCGGCGCGCGCGGCGTCCGCGCGCACCCGGCGGAAGGCGTTCAGCGTGGGCTGCGTCTCCGCGATCCGGGCCAGCGCCCGCTCGGTCAGCTCGCGCGCGGTCACCTCGCCCGCGGCGAGCGCCGCCGCCTGCGCGGCGAGGCCGCGGATCTCGCGGGACGCGCCGGTCTCCGCTCTCGGACCGCCATCAGCTGCCACCAGCACTCCTGATACTCGCCAGTAATCTGCTGCCCATCCTGCGCCATCGCGCCGCAGACGGGAAGCGAATGCAGTAGGAAACTCACATGACCCGTATCGCCGTCCACGGCCCCGAGGGCCCCATCCGCGCCCACACCGCCCCGCCCCCGCAGCCCGTACGAGCCGTCCTCTTCGACTTCTCCGGCACGCTGTTCCAGATCGGGAGCTACGCGGACCGCATCCGCGCGGTGCTGCCGGAACCGGTGGACGAGCCGGCGATGGAGGCCATCCTCGCGGGACTTGAGGCCGGACTCGACGACCCTGACGTCGTCGCCGCCCAGCGCGGCCGTGACGTCTCCGCCAAAGCCCACCGGCACGCCTTCACGACCTGGTACGCGTCCGCGCCCGCCCTGGCCCCGTTCGCCGACGCGGTGTACGAGCAACTGCGGACCCCCGAGCACTGGCTGCCGTACGCGGACGCCAAGACGACACTCACGCGGCTCACGGAGCGCGGCATCGCACTCGGTGTGGTCAGCGACATCGGCTGGGACCTGCGCCCCACCTTCACCCACCACGGCCTCGCCCACTACTTCTCGGCCTGGGTGCACTCGTACGAACACGACTCGGAGAAGCCCGACCCCCGGCTCTTCCAGCACGCCTGCGGGCAGCTCGGCGTTACGCCGGAGGAGACCCTGATGGTGGGAGACCACCCCGCCAAGGACGGCGGCGCGGTCGGGGCGGGCCTGCGCGCGTACGTCCTCCCGGCCGGCGCCTCCCCCGGCTCCGACCGCGGCCTCGACGCGGTGCTGCGCCTGCTGGCGCCGGGTAGGGGCTGACCGCGCCCCCAAAGCCCGCGCTGCGAGCGTCAGAAGACGTCGGTGGGGACGTAGGCGCCCCAGATGCCCCGCAGGGTGTCGCAGACCTCGCCGACCGTGGCGCGGGCGCGCAGCGCCTCCTTCATCGGATAGAGGACGTTGTCCGTGCCCTCCGCCGCCTTGCGCAGGTTCGCCAGGGCTCCGTCGACGGCGCTCTGGTCGCGTTCGGCGCGCAGCCGGGCCAGCCGTTCGCACTGCTGCTGCTCGATCGCGGGGTCCACGCGCAGCGGCTCGTAGGGGTCCTCCGCCTCACTGCGCTGGAAGCGGTTGACGCCGACCACGACGCGCTCGCCGCTGTCGGTCTCCTGGGCGATCGCGTACGCGCTGCGCTCGATCTCGCTCTTCTGGTAGCCCTGTTCGATCGCGCTGACCGCGCCGCCCCGCTCCTCGACCTGCTCCATCAGCGCGACGGCCGCCGCCTCCACCTCGTCGGTCATCGACTCCACGACGTAGGAGCCCGCGAAGGGGTCCACGGTCGCTGTGATGTCGGTCTCGTAGGCGAGGACCTGCTGCGTGCGCAGCGCCAGCCGGGCGGACTTGTCGGTGGGCAGCGCGATGGCCTCGTCGTAGGAGTTGGTGTGCAGCGACTGGGTGCCGCCGAGCACCGCGCCGAGCGCCTGCACCGTCACCCGCGCGAGGTTGACCTCGGGCTGCTGTGCGGTCAGCTGCACACCCGCGGTCTGGGTGTGGAAGCGCAGCATCAGCGACTTGGGGTTCTCCGCCCCGAACTCCTCGCGCATCACTCGCGCCCAGATGCGCCGCGCGGCACGGAACTTGGCGACCTCCTCGAGGAGGGTGGTGCGGGCGACGAAGAAGAAGGAGAGGCGGGGCGCGAAGTCGTCCACGCTCATGCCGGCCGCGACCGCCGTACGTACGTACTCGATACCGTCCGCGAGGGTGAAGGCGATCTCCTGAGCGGGCGTCGCTCCCGCCTCCGCCATGTGGTAGCCGGAGATGGAGATGGTGTTCCACTTGGGGATCTCGGCCCGGCAGTAGCGGAAGATGTCCGCGATCAGCCGCAGCGACGGCTTGGGCGGGAAGATGTAGGTGCCCCGGGCGATGTACTCCTTGAGCACGTCGTTCTGGATCGTTCCCGTCAGCTTCGCCGGGTCCGCGCCCTGCTCCTCCGCGACCAGTTGGTAGAGCAACAGCAGCAGCGCGGCAGGGGCGTTGATCGTCATCGACGTCGACACCTCTTCCAGCGGAATCCCGCCGAAGAGCACTCGCATGTCGTCGATCGAGTCGATGGCCACGCCCACCTTGCCGACCTCGCCGTGCGCGAGCTGCGCGTCGGAGTCGTGGCCCATCTGGGTGGGCAGGTCGAAGGCGACCGACAGGCCCATGGTGCCGTGCTCGATCAGCTGCTTGTAGCGGGCGTTGGACTCGGTCGCGGTGCCGAAGCCCGCGTACTGCCGCATCGTCCACGGCCGCCCGGTGTACATCGACGGGTAGACGCCGCGCGTGTACGGGTACGCGCCGGGCTCCCCCAGCTTCTCGGCCGCGTCCCAGTCACGCAGGGCCTCCGGACCGTAGACCGGCTCGATGGGCAGGCCGCTCTCGTTGACTCGGCTGCTGCCCGGATCGGCTGCCATGGTGTGTCTCCATCGGTCTGGGGCGGGGCCTGGCGAGGCTGATTACTGTTCAGTTGTCACGGACTTTATCGACAGTACGTTCGTCCGGTGGAGGCCCACAGGCTGGGACCTTGCTCACAGCATGCCGGGACGTCCCGATGTTCCGGCGCGGGCCACGCGGGGCAGGGGAAGGGCGGGTCTGTGTCGCGAACGACGGATGGCAGGAGTTGCGATGGCGTCGGCGGGACTACGAGGGACGCGCACACGCGGTGGCGCGCTGGCCATGGCCGCGGCCCTGCTCGTCGGCGCGGGCGCGGCGTCGGGCTGTACGGCGCACGTGACGAACGGCGGCGCGCCCGTCCGGGTATCGAAGATGAACGTGCCGACGCCCACGTCGCCGCCGTCGCAGGCCGACCGGCCCGCAGCGCGCCAGGACTCACCGGACACGGCCGACCCGAAGCCGCCCGCGCAGCAGCGGACGGCGGCGGCCGACCCCGTCGTGCTGGCCGTCGGGGCACAGAGCGCGAAGGTACGTGAACTGCAGGCGCGTCTACGCGCGTTGGACCTCTTCGACCGCAACCCGACCGGCTACTACGGCCCTGTCACCGCCGCATCGGTCAGCGGCTTCCAACGCCGGCAGGGCATGAACCCCAGCGGCACGGTGACCTCCCGCGAGTGGAGCGCACTCACGGCCCGTACGCACCGTCCCACCCGGAACGAGCTGTACCCGCCCACCACCCTGCCCCTCGCCGACCCCGACCCGCGCTGTCTGACGGGGCGGGCGCTGTGCGTCAGCAAGAAGAGCCGCACGCTGGCGTGGGTCGTCGACGGGAAGGTGCGCTCGGCGATGGACGTGCGCTTCGGGTCGGCGTACACGCCGACCCGGGAAGGCGAGTTCAGCGTCGACTTCAAGAGCCGCGACCACGTCTCGACGATCTACGACACCCCGATGCCGTACGCGCTCTTCTTCAGCGGCGGCCAAGCGATCCACTACTCCTCGGACTTCGCGGCCCGCGGCTACCGGGGCGCCTCGCACGGCTGCGTCAACGTCCGGGACAAGAAGAAGATCCGCGCGCTCTTCGCTCAGGTGCGGAAGGGCGACAAGGTCGTCGTGTACAAGTAGCGCGGGGCTGAGGCCAGATGGGGCGCGGGCGGGACCGGGGGCTGTCGTCTCCCGGGGGGCCACCCCCGTACCCCCGGTAAGAACCACGGGGGTTGACGCCAGATGGGGCGCGGGCGGGACCGGGGGAACGTGTCCCGCCCGCGCCATTCGCGCGAGCCCGAAGGTACGGGGGGAACCTCGGACTGTTCGCGCAGCCGATGACCAGTCGGCTCACTTCTCACTGCGTCGGCAGTCCGGAAAGTGTCACACCAGGATTCAACTACTTTGTGTGACCCGCGCCACAACTACGAAGGGTCCGTCGGGCTGCCCGTGGGCGTGGGCGTGGGCGAGCCGCCGAATCGGCTGTCGCCGTCACTGCCGGTCGCGCCGCCGGAGTCCCCACCGGAATCGCCGCCCGTGGTGCCGCCGGAGTCGCCCGTACCACCCGGGTCGCCCGTGCCGCCGGAGTTGCTGGGGGTGCCCACGCCACCGGAGTTGGAGGTGCTGCCCGAGTCGGAGCCGCCGTCCGCGTCCCCGTCGCCGTCGTCTTCGTCGCCGCCTTCGTGGCCGTCGTCGAACTCCTCGCAGAACTCGCGTACGACGTCCGCACCGCCCGCGGCCCGCTCAAGCTTCAACCGGTCACTCGCGGACAGCTTCCCGCTCTCGTACTCCTCGCACAGATCCCGTGCGATCGCCTGCTTCTCGGCGTCGGACAGCTCGTCGCCCGTGCCAGGGAGGTTGCCCTTGTCGTCCTTCGGGCTCTTGGACTTCTTGTCCTTCGTCTGACCGGGGCCGTCGCCACCGTGGCCGAGGCCGTCGTCCGCCGAGCCGGAGGACGCGGAGCTGCCGCCGGCGCTCGGGCCTCGCGTCGGCTGATGGCTGTCACCCGGATTCACACGGCCGCCCGCGGCCGCCTCCCGCTCGGAGGCGTCCGGGCTCGCCAGCGGCGACACGCTCGCCGCGGGAGCGCCGTTGCCCCACGGCGTGGGCAGCACCCCGGTACCGGCCGCGACCGCGGCCCCGCCCAGCGCGCACCCGGCCACCGCCATCGCGAAGCCCGCACGCAACGGGCGTCCGCCCAGTGACAGACGCCGTGGCGCACCGGACCTGCGTCGGCCCGACCGGCGTCGATCCTCACGTACGGCCTGTCGGCCGACCACGGTTCCGGACTCCGTGGGCCCCGCACTGATGTCGACCGTTCCGCTGTGCACGATTTCGGCGTGCGCCACGCGGAAGGCCTCGATCGCGGCGGCCTCTCCGGGAAGTTCTGCGGACTGACCCGTCTGACCCGGCAGTCGCCCTGCCCGCCCCGCGCCCATCGCGTGGGGCATCGCGGTCTGCTCGGCCACGAGGGCGTCGAGTACGGACGCGAGCCGGTCGGCAGGGTGAACCTCCGCCCCGGCTGCCGCATTGCGCGCCCAGGACGGTGTCACGGCGCCTGTCCGTCCAGAAGTGCTGGTGGGAGCCGCTTCAACGTTGTCGCGGTCCTCCCTGGGACGTCCACCGCGCTGCGCGCTACGCGCATCGACCGCCGAACCACGGAGCAAGCCCTCCGCGACTTCGTCGTCCAGCCACCTGTACCGGTCGTCGTCCGCCATCACGTTTCCCTCAGCGTTCGCGTGGCCCTATGCGTCACACCTTGGCCCGTGTCCCACTGGGACGCTCCCCGGCCCTCTGCCGGTTCTGCCGAACCCTCCGGCGATTCCTCGAGCAGTTCCGCGAGCTTGCGCAATCCGCGGTGAGCGGCCGTACGTACGGCGCCGGGGCGCTTGCCCAGCACTTGGGCGGCGCTCTTCGCATCCAGCCCCACGACCACCCGCAGCACCACTGCCTCCGCCTGGTCCTGGGGGAGGCGGGAGATCATCGCCATCGTGCGCCCGGTGCCGAGCGCCTCCATGGCTTCGTCGGCGGTATCGGTGCCGGCCGGCAGCACCGCCAGATCACTTTCGTCCCCGCCTATGGCGGGACGGCGGCCACGCGTACGCAGATGATCGAGTGCACGGTTGCGGGCGATACGCGCGGCCCAGCCCCGGAACCTGTCGGCGTCACCGGTGAACCGGCTGATGTCACGGGCTATCTGGAGCCACGCCTCCGAGGCGACGTCCTCGGCGTCGGGGTCGCTCACCAGCGTGCGGACATAGCCGAGCAGCCGCGG
>NZ_JBOHCV010000062.1:0-6952 GCF_050698815.1 Streptomyces sp. | reverse complement strand
GCCCTGGGGGCTCCGGCGCCGCCTCAGCGGCGCCACGGGCTGCTTCGCGGCCCGCGGCGACCTTCACCACGCGCAGATGACGGGGCTGGAGCCCGAAGGGGCCGAGGCCGGCCACCAAGCGGGCGATACCGAGCCGGACGCCGCCCTTGCGACGGCGGCGCTGTCGGCGCCCGGCGGCCGGTGTGTTCCTCCAAGCCTTCAAGGCAGGGATCAGACGGCACGCTGGCTGGCGAAGAAAACCAGCCGGTACTTTCCGATCTGCACCTCGTCGCCACTGGCGAGCGGGACACCGGCCTCGATCCGCTCACGGTTGACGTAGGTGCCGTTGAGACTTCCGACATCCGAGACCGTGAAGGTGCCGTCCTGGCCGCGCCGGAACTCCACGTGCCGTCGCGAGACGGTCACATCGTCCAGGAAGATGTCGCTCTCGGGGTGCCGGCCGGCCGTCGTCAGCTCACCGTCCAGCAGAAAACGGCTCCCCGAATTGGGCCCGCGGCGTACCACCAGAAGAGCGGAACCGAGCGGAAGCGCGTCGACCGCCGCCTGTGCCTCCGGCGACAGCGGCGGCGTTTTCTGGCCGGTCGCCTCCGCCTCGTACGCCTCCAGCCCGGAGATGGAAATGGTGGAGGTCGTCTCGGCGGGCCTCTCGGGGGCGGGAACCCCGCCCCGGAGCGGTGCCCCACAGTTGGAACAGAACCGGCTTTCCTCGGCCGCACGGGTCCCACACCTGCTACACACCGGCACCGCAGACCCTCCACCCTTGCTTGAATTCGATGGTGCACCGGAACCTATGCGGCCCGACGCTGCGGGGTCAACAGAAACCCCACCGTGACCACCCGAATCGTCACCGCCCGGAGCAGCGACCTCGTCGCGGAAAAGCGGCCTCCTCGCGCCTTCACCAACAGGGTTCCCCATGGAGTCTCCCTGCGGGGAGGCGCGGTGCCGTGGGGCGCCACCGCCTCCCTCCCGGCGGCCTTTGCCGAACAACTTCGCAAAAAAACTCACGGGCGATTCCCCTCGCACGACCAGACCCGCCCGTGGGGCAGGACAGACCCTCGATACTCTCATTCGGCCGATCCGGACACCCTGACAACGTCCGTGACCTTCAGACAGTTTCCCTCACGCGATGGTCAGCGGGCCCGCCGACCCCTGGCAAGCCTCCCCGGCCACCTCACTACGATGACGACCGAGCGTAATCAGGCCGCTTCGCGGAGCGCAAGGCGTTCACAACGATCCTCTTGGACGCGGACACGGACGCGTCGGCCTGTTCCTTCCGCAGTGTCTGCACGACACCGCCGGGGATGTTCAGCGCCGGCTCCAGATCCTGGGGCTTGCCGATCACCTGAAAGCGGTACGGCGGACTGATCTTGTGCCCGTCCACCCGCACGCCGCCCGCGCTGTCCGAGAAGTAGGTACTGGCGACCACTCGTACGTTGTTGACCTCTATCGCCTCGGCGCCCGCGGCACGGAGTTCCTGGACGGCGTCGAGCAGCATGTCCGCCTCCACCGCATCGCCGGGATCGGTCACCGTCAGTTCGATGCCCGGGCCCGCGGCGCCGACCGTACCGGCCAGCACACCGAGTTGACGCGCCTTCTGCCGGGTCTGCTTACGGGCTTCCTCGGCCTGGTCCGAGCTGTTCTCCAGCCCGGTGCGCTGATTCTCCAGACTCTGCTTCTCGTCCTCCAGCCTCTTGGTGCGGCCGTCCAGCTCATCGAGGATGCGCACCAGGTCCTCCTGACGCGCACCGCGCAGCGAGCTGTTCTCGCTGGTGGACCGCACCTGAATCGCGAGGCCGAGACCGAGCACGAACAGCAGCAGAGCGACGATGAGTTGGGCACGGGTCACCCGCGGCGGCCAGACGGCCCGCGCCAGCCGCTGCCGGCCGGAGTCCGCCGGTACGGAGGCGGCCGGCTGCGACTTCGGCGGTGTTTCCTGCTCCTCCGGAGTTTCTTCCCGCACCTCCGGAGCCTCAGCCGCGCCGGCTCCCTCCGGTGCTTCCGGAGCCTTCGGCGATTCCGATGCCTCCGAACCGTCCGAGGGCTCCGGAGCTTGCGGTGTCTCAGGCTTTCCGCGGGGTTCCTCCGAACCGCCGGCTGCCGGCTGCTCCTCGGGCAGCTCGCCGGGTGGTGTCTTGTCGTCTTTGGCGTCGTTGGCGTCGTCGTTCATCGGCCTCACGCCCGGAAGACGTGCCGGCGGATCGCGGCCGCGTTGGAGAAGATGCGGATACCGAGCACCACGACGACGCCGGTGGAGAGTTGAGCTCCGACTCCAAGCTTGTCGCCGAGAAAAACGATCAACGCGGCGACCACGACATTCGACAGGAACGACACGACGAACACCTTGTCGTCGAAGATCCCGTCAAGCATGGCGCGAAGCCCGCCGAAGACCGCGTCCAACGCCGCGACGACGGCGATCGGCAGATAGGGCTCGAGCAACGTCGGGACGACGGGCCGGACGACGAGTCCGGCCACGACTCCCACGATGAGACCCAGTACGGCGATCACGATGTGCTGCCCTCTCCTGTCTGCACGGGCTTTGCCGTTCGTACGATCAGGCTCGGCGCGGCCGGCAGCCGCACCTCGTCCTGGGTGCTGATGCTGGTGCGCACACCGTAGTTCTCCTGCAACACGTTCAGGTACTGACCATCGGCGCTGTCCTGGAAGGTGGTGCTGAGTTTCTGTCCCGGCCCCACAGCGAGCAGGGTGTACGGCGGCACCAAGGGCTTGTTGTCCACGAGTATCGCCTCGCCGGCCGCGCGGATGGCGGAAAGACTGGTGAGACGCTGCCCGTTGACCGACACGGCCTCCGCGCCCGACTCCCAGAGGCCGTTGACGACACGCTGCAGGTCCCGGTCGCGCACCCGTCCGTTGTCGGAGAAACCGCTGCTCTGCCGCGGACCGCTCGAGTCCCCGTCCTGGGTGTCCTTGGCATCGTCGATGACCAGCTTGACGCCCGGCCCGCGGACGGGGAGGGAGCCGGACAGCAGTCCGGCCACCTCCGCCTCGTTCCCGCCGTGCTTCTCCAGCGCCTTGCGCTGCTTCGCCTCGACCACCCTCCGCAGGCTGTCGACGCTCCGCTGGAGGGAGTCGGCTCGCTTGTCGCCGGCGTCGATGCGCGAGATCAGCTCCTGCCGCTCCTTGGCGAGTTCGGGCGCCGACACTCTGGCCTGCACCGCACCGACGGTGACCACCAGTGCGGCGAGGACCAGCCCGGCCGCCAGGCCCAGCTTCGCCCGTACGGTCCGCGGCATACCGGACCGGCCCTCGGCTCCACGACGCGCCGCGGCCTGTGCGTACCCGTCATCGAGGCTGTGGTGCATCGCGTTGGTCAGCAGCGACATGGAGGCGTCGAGCCGCGCAGGCCTCGATCCGGTACTCCGTTCAGGGTGCTGCTGCGACATGACGCACATCGTCGCACGGCCGGGCCGGTGCGGCCGAACGGGCCCACCCCGCCCGTGCCGTCAGCGCCCCGCGCTGTCCACCACCGCGGCCCACTCGTCCAGCAACTCCTGTGCGGACGCGTCATCGGGACCCTCGGCCCACAGATGCGTGACCGCTTCGGCGGGATCAGGCAGAACCATCACCCAACGTCCGTCCGACTCCACCACACGGATGCCGTCCGTCGTGTCGACGGAGCGCTCACCTGCGGCCTCGACGACGGTCCGCATGACCAGCCCCTTGACGGCCCAGGGCGTGGCAAGGTCGCGCCTGAGGACGTGTGCCCGCGGAATGCGCGCGTCGATCTGACTGAGGGTGAGCTGCGCGCGGGCGACGAGGCCGATGAGGCGTACGAAGGCGGCCGAGCCGTCGAATACGGAGCTGAACTCCGGAGTGATGTAGCCGCCCCTGCCGTCGCCGCCGAAGACGGTGGTCTCATCACGGCCCACCCGGGTCAGGTCGTCGGGTGAGGTCGTCGTCCATTCCACCTGTGTGCCGTGGTAGGCCGCCACCTGCTCCGCGATACGGGTCGTGGTGACCGGCAGCGCAACTCGGCCGCTGCGCCGCTCGGCCGCGATCAGGTCGAGCATCACCAACAGCGCGCGGTCGTCCTCGATGATCTTTCCGCGCTCGTCGACGAGGGAGAGCCGTTCGCCGACCGGGTCGAAGCGGATTCCGAAGGCGGCGCGGGCCGACGCCACGATCTCGCCGAGTCGCACCAGGCCGGAGCGGCGCGCGTCGGCCGTCTCGGTGGGCCGTGATTCATCCAGGCCGGGATTGATGGTGAGCGAGTCGACTCCGAGCCTGCCGAGGAGGCTGGGCAGGACAAGGCCGGCGCTGCCGTTGGAGGCGTCCACGACGACCTTGAGCCCGGACTCGGCGACACCGGTGGTGTCCACGGAACGCAGCAGCGAACCAGTGTAGGAGTCGTACACGCTGGAGGGGAAGAGCAGGTCTCCGATCTCGCCGGGGAAGGCCCGCCGGTACTCCTGCCGCGCGAACACCCGGTCGAGCTTGCGCTGTCCGGCCTGCGAGAGGTCGGCGCCACGCTCGTCCAGGAACATGATGTCGACGTTCTCCTGAACCCCCGGCGTCGTACGGATCATGATGCCGCCGGCGCTGCCGCGCGCTGTCTGCTGCCGGGCCACCGGCAGCGGCACGTTCTCCAGGTCACGAACGTCCATGGCGCTGGTCTGCAGAGCCGAGATCATGGCACGCTTCAGCGCCCGTGCCCCCCGCGAGTGGTCCCGGGCGGTGGTGACCGTGGAGCCCTTCTTGAGGGTGGTCGCATAGGCACCGGCCAGCCGTACGGCCAGCTCCGGCGTGATCTCGACGTTGAGGATGCCGGACACCCCCCGGGCCCCGAACAGATGCTTTTGTCCTCGGGACTCCCAGATGACGGAGGTGTTGACGAACGCGCCCGCCTCGACGGTCTTGAACGGGTAGACACGCACGTTGCCCTGAACGATCGATTCCTCGCCGACCAGGCACTCGTCACCGATGACGGCGCCGTCCTCGATGCGCGCCGCCCGCATGACGTCGGTGTTCTTGCCGATGACGCATCCGCGCAGATTGGCCTGCTGTCCGATGTAGACGTTGTCGTGCACGACGGCACGGTGCAGGAAGGCGCCGCTCTTGACAACGACGTTGGAGCCGATGACGGAATGCTCACGGATCTCCGTGCCGGCTTCGACCTTGGCGTAGTCACCGATGTAGAGCGGGCCACGCAGCACGGCGTCGGGATGGACCTCCGCCCCCTCCGCGACCCAGACGCCGGGAGAGATCTCGAAGCCGTCGATCTCGACGTCGACCTTCCCCTCCAGCACGTCCGCCTGTGCCTTCACATAGCTTTCGTGCGTCCCCACGTCCTCCCAGTAGCCCTCGGCGATGTAGCCGTAGATGGGCTTGCCTTCCTTCATGAGCTGCGGGAAGACATCACCGGACCAGTCGACGGGCACGTCGGGATCCACGTAGTCGAAGACCTCCGGCTCCATGACGTAGATGCCGGTGTTGACGGTGTCGGAGAAGACCTGGCCCCACGTGGGCTTCTCCAGGAAGCGCTCGACCTTGCCGTCTTCGTCGACGATGGTGATGCCGAACTCGAGGGGGTTGGGTACGCGCGTGAGACACACGGTGACGAGGGCGCCGTGTTCCTTGTGATAGCTGATGAGTTCCGTCAGGTCGAAGTCGGTGAGAGCGTCGCCGGAGATGACGAGAAAGGAGTCGTCCTTGAGCGCCTCTTCGGCATTCTTCACGCTGCCGGCGGTGCCGAGGGGCTTCTCTTCGTTGGCGTAGCTGAGCTCCATGCCGAGCTCCTCGCCGTCACCGAAATAATTCCTGACGAGGGAGGCGAGGAATTGCACGGTCACCACGGTCTCGGTGAGTCCATGGCGCTTGAGCAACCGCAGCACGTGCTCCATGATGGGGCGATTGGCCACAGGCAGAAGCGGTTTGGGCATGCTCGCGGTCATAGGGCGAAGGCGGGTACCCTCGCCGCCGGCCATAACGACGGCCTTCATGTCGGAAGCGTCCTCCTTGCAAAGACGGCGGTCATACCGACTTCACTCATCCCGGACGGCCCGCACATTCGCGTGCCGGCAACAATCTCGGTGGTGCCGGAAAGGCAAGTTCAGTCGGCCGCGGCTTCCGCCCTGACGAGCCGACGGACCTGAACCACGTAGAGGATTCCTGCCCACCAGTACAGTGTCGTACCCCAACCGGCGAAGGCCCATCCGAAAATAGCAGCGAGTGTCGCGATCAAGCCACTTCCATCACTGAGAAGCAGTAGCGGAAACGCGTACATCAGGTTGAAGGTTGCGGCCTTGCCGAGGAAGTTCACCTGCGGGGGCCCGTAGCCGTGCCGGTCCAGAATCCACACCATCACCAGTAGCAGCACTTCTCTGGCCAGCAGAGCAGCGGTGAGCCACAAGGGAAGGATCTCCCGCCAGGTCAATCCGACGAGCGTGGAGAGGATGTACAGCCGGTCGGCGGCCGGGTCGAGGATCCTGCCGAGGTCGCTCACCTGGTTCCAACGGCGTGCGAGCTTCCCGTCCAGGTAGTCGCTGATGCCGCTCAGAGCAAGGATGAGCAGCGCCCACCCGTCCAGGTTCGGCCCGTGGAACACCGGCCAGAGAATCAGCCACAGAAAGACCGGTACGCCGACCAGGCGGGCCATGCTGAGGATGTTGGGGATGGTGAAGACCCGGCCCGTCACGGCCTGCCTGTCCTGGACCTCCACCCGGGGGCCTCCTGTGAGTAACCGTTGCCGACGATGCACCCCGACACTACCGGCAGGTCGCCACTCCGTGTGCGGGGGGTCGGCCCCGGAACGCGAAAGAAGCCCCGTCGACGCGGTGGTGACGACGTCAACGGGGCTTCTTTTAAAGGTAGTTCGGCGGCGTCCTACTCTCCCACACGCTCCCGCATGCAGTACCATCGGCGCTGAAAGGCTTAGCTTCCGGGTTCGGAATGAGACCGGGCGTTTCCCTCACGCTATGACCACCGAAACAATGTG
>NZ_JBOHCV010000061.1:0-6948 GCF_050698815.1 Streptomyces sp. | reverse complement strand
ACGCCGCGCGAGAGTTGCTCGGGCGACAGCCGTGAGACGGCGTTGTAGGCGCCGCGGAACTTGAAGGCCCCGACGCGCTGGAAGTTCTCACACTTGAGAAAGGTCTCCGCGCCCACCAGCCGGTCCAGCGTCCGGGAACGGAGCACCGGCGTACGGTGGGCCACCCCCTTCAACCGGTCGGCTGCGTCGCGGATGTTCGCCAGCGTGACGGGTCCGGTACTCGGGCTGCTGCTCATTGATGCGTGCTCCTCTGCCGTGATCCGGACGGGACTCCGGCAACAGCAGCCGGAGACCTCCATCCTCACCCCCCGGCCCGCGGAACCGAATGCGTTTTCCCGTCCTCGCCCGTCCTCGCCCGTCGCCGCGAGGGGGCACGCCACAGACCGTCCCGTTGCGGTGGTCGACGGCCGGGCCGCCGACCGGCACAGTTGGGCGGAACGGACGAGCCGGTGACCGCGGCCACACCAGGGCCGTGGCGGCGGGCGGAGTACGGAGGGCTGCATGGCACAGCAGGTGCGTGGCGTCATCGCGCCGGGCAAGGACGAACCTGTCCGCGTGGAGACCGTGGTGGTACCCGATCCCGGCCCCGGGGAGGCCGTGGTGAAGGTGCAGGCGTGCGGTGTCTGCCACACCGATCTGCACTACAAACAGGGCGGCATCAACGACGACTTCCCCTTCCTCCTCGGCCACGAGGCCGCGGGAGTGGTCGAGTCGGTCGGCGAGGGTACGGGGGAGGTCGAGCCCGGCGACTTCGTGATCCTCAACTGGCGTGCCGTGTGCGGCAACTGCCGTGCCTGCCGCCGCGGGCGCCCCTGGTACTGCTTCGACACCCACAACGCGGCACAGCAGATGACCTTGACCGACGGCACGCCGCTCTCGCCGGCCCTGGGCATCGGCGCCTTCGCCGAGAAGACCCTGGTGGCGGCCGGGCAGTGCACCAAGGTCGACCCCGCCGCCTCTCCGGCGGTGGCCGGTCTGCTGGGCTGTGGCGTGATGGCCGGCATCGGCGCGGCAGTGAACACCGGCGCGGTCGGACGTGGAGACAGTGTCGCCGTCATCGGCTGCGGCGGGGTCGGGGACGCCGCCGTCGTGGGTGCCCGGCTCGCGGGGGCCGCCCGCGTCATCGCCGTCGACATCGACGACCGTAAGCTCACCCAGGCTGCTGCCATGGGCGCCACCCACACCGTCAACTCCACCGCCACCGACCCGGTCGCGGCCATCAGGGAGCTGACCGGCGGGTTCGGCGCGGACGTCGTGATCGAGGCGGTCGGCCGCCCCGAGACCTACGAGCAGGCCTTCTACGCCCGCGACCTCGCCGGCACCGTCGTGCTGGTCGGCGTGCCGACCCCCGAGATGCGCCTCGAACTGCCGCTCCTGGACGTCTTCGCGCGCGGCGGATCGCTCAAGTCCTCCTGGTACGGCGACTGTCTGCCCTCCCGCGACTTCCCGATGCTGATCGACCTGTACCAGCAGGGGCGGCTGGACCTGGAGAAGTTCGTGACCGAGCGGATCGCCCTGGACGAGGTCGAGTCGGCGTTCGAGCGTATTCACGCCGGCGACGTGCTGCGCTCGGTGGTGGTGCTCTGAGGCGCTGACCACGCCGCTCACCGGGCTCCCCTTTGCGCCGCACCGGTGCGTACGGTCAAGGTTTCGCCCGTACGCACCGAGAGGAGCCCCGCGTGTCCCTGCGCCACCACGAGATCGCCGAAGCCCGGCATCGCACGCTCAACCCCGTCACCGAGGAGAAGCTGCGGCTGCTCGGCGAGGTGACGCGCCCGGAAGCCGGCCAGCGCCACCTCGACCTCGCCTGCGGCAAGGGCGAGCTGCTGGCCCGGTGGGCGCGCGACTACGGCACCACCGGGGTCGGCGTCGACATCAGCGGCGTCTTCCTCGAGGCCGCTCGCGAGCGCGCGGCCGAACTGGGCGTCGCGGAGCGGCTCCACTTCGAACGCGGCGACGCCGGCGCGTACGAGGCCGAGCCCGGCGGGTACGACCTCGTCTCCTGCCTGGGCGCGACCTGGATCGGCGGCGGCCTGACCGGCACGCTGGAGCTGATGCGCCGCGCGGTGCGTCCGGACGGCACGCTGATCGTGGGTGAGGTGTACTGGCGGACCGAGCCGCCCGCCGAGGCGTGGGAGGCCATGGACATGGAGCCGGACGACTTCGCGAGCCTCATCGGTACGAACGAGCGCTTCGAGGCGGCCGGCCTGGAACTCGTCGAGATGGTCCTCGCAGACCCGGACAGTTTCGACCGCTACGTCGCCTCCCAGTGGCGCACCATCAGCGACTGGCTGCGCGCGCACCCCGACCACTCGGACACACCGGACATGCGCGACTTCCTCCGCCACTCCCGCGAGACCCACCTCGCCTACGGGCGCGACTACCTGGGCTGGGGCGCGTTCGTCCTGCGGCCGGCGCCCTGACGGAGTCCGACCGGCCGGAGCGAGACAGCGCGGACCCGCCACTCGGGCGCGGAGTTGGCCGAATGTCAGCGGTACGCGGTACACCGGAGACACCAGCAAAAGCGGCGTCGGCGTCGAAGGAGTCCACGGTGGGCAGGGGCACGGGTACGGGCGGAGCAGGCGGCGGCACGGGCAGCACCTTCGACCCGCTGGCCGCGCTCCGCGCGCCCGGCGACCCGGCCTGTGACGTCTATCTGACAGGCACCGTCTTCCTCGACATCATCTTCACCGGCCTCGACTCCGCGCCCGTGCGGGGGACCGAGTCCTGGGCGCGCGGGATGGGGTCCAGTCCGGGCGGTGTGGCCAACATGGCCACCGCCCTGGCCCGGCTCGGCCTGCGCACCTCACTCGCCGCCGCGTTCGGCGACGACATGTACGGCGACTACTGCCGGGAGGCGCTGGAGCGGGGCGAGGGCATCGACCTCGCCTTCTCCCACACCGTTCCCGGCTGGCACTCGCCGGTGACGGTCTCGATGGCGTACGAGGGCGAGCGCACCATGATCTCCCACGGTCACGAGGCCCCGGCCAGGGAGACCGCCACCGCGTACGACCCGGAGGCACCCGAATGCCCGCCTCCGGCACGCGCGTGCGTGACCGACCTGGTGCCCGGCGAGAGTCAGGACTGGATCGCCACCGCCGCCCGCCGGGGCAGCCGGATCTTCGCCGACGTCGGCTGGGACGACACCGGCCGCTGGGACCTGTCGGCCCTCCCGGACCTGGCGCACTGCGAGGCGTTCCTGCCCAACGCCGTGGAGGCGATGCGCTACACCTGCACCGAGTGCCCGCGTGCCGCGGCCCGCGCGCTCGGCGAGCGGGTGCCCCTCGCCGTCGTCACGCTCGGTGCGGGAGGCTCCTACGCCGTCGACGGTCGTACGGGGGAGACCGCCGACATCCCCGCCATCCCCGTCGACGCCCTGGACACCACCGGCGCCGGGGACGTCTTCCTCGCGGGTTTCGTGATGGGCAGCCTCGCCGGCTGGCCGCTCGCGGACCGGCTGGCCTTCGCCGGGCTGACGGCGGCGCTCTCGGTGCAGGAGTTCGGCGGCTCGCTCTCGGCACCCGGCTGGCCGGAGATCGCGGCCTGGTGGCGCCGTACCCGTCAGCAGGCCGGCGGCGCCGAGGACGCCCCGGGCGCCGGGTACGACTTCCTGGACACCGTCCTCACCGGCTGCGGCCGCCCCCTTCCACCGCGTCGCCGCGCGGTCCCCACGATCGGCTTCGGCCAGGGCAGACCGGCTCCTTAGTCCCACGCGCGGAGCGCGTGGGGAAGAACAACAACCGCAAATGCGTTCATGCTTGTCAGTGGTGCGTCGTATTGTGGAAACCCCATCGCCGAGGAGCACAGAGAGGGATGAGGAAGGCCCGTCCGGGTCACCCATGACGCAGACAACGACCAATCAGGCGGGTTCCCCGCAGGCCGAGCAGGCCACGGCTCGCTTCACCGTTCCGGCCAAGCATCCGATGGTGACGGTGCTGGGCTCCGGTGACTCTCTGTTGCGCGTGATCGAGCAGGCGTTTCCCAGCGCCGACATCCACGTCCGCGGCAACGAGGTCAGCGCCTCCGGCGAGGCCGCGGAGGTCGAACTCATCCAGCGCCTCTTCGACGAGATGATGCTGGTGCTGCGCACCGGTCAGCCGATGACGGAAGACGCGGTGGAGCGCTCGATCTCCATGCTCCGCGACCAGCAGGACGGCACGGGTGCCGCCGAGACCCCGGCCGAGGTGCTCACGCAGAACATCCTGTCCAACCGCGGCCGCACGATCCGCCCCAAGACGCTCAACCAGAAGCGGTACGTCGACGCGATCGACCAGCACACGGTCGTCTTCGGCATCGGCCCGGCCGGCACCGGAAAGACCTATCTCGCGATGGCCAAGGCCGTACAGGCCCTGCAGTCCAAGCAGGTCAACCGGATCATCCTGACCCGGCCCGCCGTCGAGGCGGGGGAGCGGCTCGGATTCCTGCCCGGGACCCTGTACGAGAAGATCGACCCGTACCTGCGCCCGCTCTACGACGCGCTGCACGACATGCTCGACCCGGACTCGATCCCGCGGCTGATGGCCGCCGGGACGATCGAGGTCGCGCCGCTGGCGTACATGCGTGGCCGGACGCTCAATGACGCCTTCATCATCCTCGACGAGGCGCAGAACACGAACCCCGAGCAGATGAAGATGTTCCTCACCCGGCTCGGCTTCGACTCGAAGATCGTGATCACCGGCGACGTCACCCAGGTCGACCTGCCGGGCGGCAAGAGCGGGCTGCGGCAGGTGCGGGAGATCCTGGACGGCGTGGACGACGTGCACTTCTCGCTGCTCGACAGCTCGGACGTGGTGCGGCACAAGCTCGTCGGACGCATCGTCGACGCGTACGAGCGCTACGACGTGCGCACCTCCTCCGACACCGCCCCGCACAGCACCGGCACTCCCGCCGGCAAGTCCGGCCACCGCAACGGAAAGCGCTGAGAACACACGCACCATGGCGATCGACGTCAACAACGAATCCGGGCGGACCGTCGATGAGCGGTCGCTCCTCGACATCTCGCGTTACGCCCTGAGCAGGATGCGCATCCACCCCCTCTCCGAGCTGTCGGTGATCGTCGTCGACGCCGACGCCATGGAGCAGCTGCACCTGCAGTGGATGGACCTGTCGGGCCCCACCGACGTGATGTCCTTCCCGATGGACGAGCTGCGCCCGCCCGTGCGGGACGAGGAAGACCCGCCGCAGGGCCTGCTCGGCGACATCGTGCTCTGCCCTGAGGTCGCCGAGCAGCAGGGCGCGGACGCGCCCACCCAGCACTCCATGGACGAGGAGCTGCAGCTGCTCACCGTGCACGGCGTGCTGCACCTGCTGGGCTACGACCATGAGGAGCCGGACGAGAAGGCCGAGATGTTCGGCCTGCAGTCCGCGATCCTGGACGGCTGGCGCGCCGAGCAGGGTCTGACCGGACCGTCCCCGGCCCCCACGACCACGTCATGACGGCGCAACTGATCGCGGTCGCGATCCTGCTGATCGTCGTCGCCTGGCTGGCCGCCTGCGCCGAGGCCGGCCTGGCGCGGACCACCAGCTACCGCGCGGAGCTGGCCGTACGGGAGGGCCGCCGTGGCGCGGGAAAGCTCGCGGTCGTCGCCGCCGATCCCACCCGCTACCTCAACCTCGCGATGCTGGTGCGCGTCGCCTGCGAAGTCGCCTCGGGCGTACTGGTCACCTACGCCGCTCTGCGCGCCTTCGAGACGACCTGGGAGTCGCTGTCGGTCGCGATGGGGGTGATGGTCCTGGTCAGCTACGTCGCGATCGGCGTCTCGCCCCGCACCATCGGTCGCCAGCACCCGCTCAACACGGCCACCGCCGCCTCGTACGTCCTGGTGCCGCTCGTCCGCATCCTGGGCCCGGTGCCGCAGCTGCTGATCCTGCTGGGCAACGCGCTGACCCCGGGCAAGGGCTTCCGCAAGGGCCCGTTCGCGAGCGAGGCCGAACTGCGGGCCATGGTCGACCTGGCGGAGCAGGAGTCCCTGATCGAGGACGAGGAACGGAAGATGGTGCACTCCGTCTTCCAGCTCGGCGACACGATCGTGCGCGAGGTGATGGTGCCGCGCACCGACCTGATCACCATCGAGCGCTTCAAGACGATACGGCAGGCGCTGACCCTCGCCCTGCGGTCGGGCTTCTCCCGCATCCCGGTCGTCGGGGAGAGCGAGGACGACGTCGTCGGCGTCGTCTACCTCAAGGACCTCGCGCGCAAGACGCACATCAGCCGTGATGCCGAGACGGAGCTGGTCTCCACGGCGATGCGGCCGGCGGCGTTCGTACCCGACACGAAGAACGCGGGTGACCTGCTGCGCGAGATGCAGCAGGACCGCATCCACGTCGCGGTCGTCATCGACGAGTACGGCGGCACGGCCGGGATCGTGACCATCGAGGACATCCTGGAGGAGATCGTCGGCGAGATCACCGACGAGTACGACCGTGAGCTGCCGCCCGTCGACGACCTCGGCGAGGGGCGCTACCGCGTCACGGCCCGGCTCGACATCGGCGACCTGGGCGAGCTGTACGACCTGGTCGGCCTGGACGACGAGGACGTGGAGACGGTCGGCGGCCTGCTGGCCAAGTCACTCGGCCGGGTGCCCATCGCGGGTGCGACGGCGACGGTCGACGTCACCGAGGACCGCTCCGATCCGACGCTGACCGCGCTGCGGCTGACGGCGGAGGCCCCGGCGGGGCGCCGCAACCGGATCGTCACGGTGCTGGTGGAGCCGGTCCGCTCCGCGGAGGACGCGGACGAGACGACCTCGGACGAGCCCGCCAACGCGTGACCCGCCTGCGGCAGGTGCGGGTGTGAGCGGGGTGGCACGCGGGGGAGCGGGTGGGATCCTGAGGCCATGACACCGGACGAGCTGCGCACGTACTGCCTCGGGCTGAACGGAGCGAGCGAGGACTTTCCGTTCAATCCGGAGGTGTCCGTCTTCAAGGTGGGCGGGAAGCTCTTCGCCC
>NZ_JBOHCV010000060.1:0-24216 GCF_050698815.1 Streptomyces sp. | reverse complement strand
CACATTGTTTCGGTGGTCATAGCGTGAGGGAAACGCCCGGTCTCATTCCGAACCCGGAAGCTAAGCCTTTCAGCGCCGATGGTACTGCATGCGGGAGCGTGTGGGAGAGTAGGACGCCGCCGAACTATTTTTAGAAGAAGGCCGTGGTTCTTGGACTGTTCAGTCCGGGAACCACGGCCTTTTTTCATGTCTTTACCCGGAGTTCATGTGCCGCCGACAGCATCATCGTCATGGGGACGACAGAGCTGATGACGGCCGGCGTGAGCGCCGGAGACGACGTGGTGGTGCCCGCATTCGGCGGGAGTGAAGTCGCGGAAGCGGTACGTGCGTTGGGTGCGCGCCCCGTCTTCGCGGACATCGACCCGCAGAGCTTCTGCCTTGCTCCTGCGGCAGTTGAGGCGGCGGTGACGGAGCGGACGGTCGCCATCGCGCCCGTGCATCTCTTCGGGCACCCGGCGGACATGGTGTGCCTGCTCGAGCTGGCGCAGCGGCGCGGTCTGCGGATCGCGGAGTTCGGTGCCGCGTCTCCGGTCGTAGCGGTGGACGCGGTCCGACGCCGGCAGCACGCCGCCTACTTGGACCAGCGGCTCCGCGGAGTGGTCATCCCGACCGTGGCGCTGGGAATGGAGCACTCGTACACGGAGTACGTGGTGCGGGTGCCGGGCAACGGGCGACCGGACCGGGACGCCTTCAAGCACGCGCTGCGGGCCCGCGGTGTGGCCTGTCACGTACCGGTGAAGGCCCCGGCGCACCGCACGTCCGCATTCCGTGCCGATGTGCGGCTGCCCGAGTCGGAGCGGGCGGCCGAGGAGACCCTCGCGCTTCCCCTCCACGCCTCGACGACCAAGCGCGAGCTGCATCGCATGGTGTCCGCGTGCAACGCGCTGGGCGGTCTGCTGATGGAGCCTGCCTGCTGAACTCGGGCCCCCATCGGGTAAGATCGGCGAAGCCGTCGCGCCCCAATAGCTCAGTCGGCAGAGCGTCTCCATGGTAAGGAGAAGGTCAACGGTTCGATTCCGTTTTGGGGCTCTCCGCACGTCGATCGACAAGGCCTCCACCCTCGGATCCCCCGGGTGGGGGCCGGCTTATTCCGGCACGCGCATGGCGACGATGGCCATGTCGTCGGAGGGCGCGTCGCTCGCGAAGCGCTCCACCGCGCGCATGATGCGGGCGGCCACCGCGCCCGCCGTGAGGCCCGTGCAGCCGCTGAGGACGTCCGCCAGGCCGTCGTCCCCGAGCATGCGGGTGCCTTCGCGGCGTTCCGTCACGCCGTCCGTCACGCACAGCAGTACGTCGCCCGGGTCGAGGACGACGGTCTGCTCGTACAGTTCGAGATCGTCCATCACGCCCAGCAGCGGCTGCGGGTCGGCCGCCGGTTCCACGTGTCCGTCCTGCCGCAGCCGCAACGGCAGCGGATGGCCGGCGCAGACGACCTTGAGTTCGGCGCTGCCGTCCTCCTGCGGCCGCAACTCGCCGTACAGCAGCGTCAGGAAGCGGCTGCGGGCGCCCTCGTCGAGGATCGCCGTGTTGAGGCGGTCGAGTACGGCCGGGCCGCCGAGGCCCTCGCGGGCCAGCAGCCGCAGGGCGTGCCGGGCGAGACCGGTGACCGCGGCCGCCTCCGGGCCGGTGCCGCAGACGTCGCCGATCGCGAAACCGTACGTGCCGTCGGAGATGTCGAAGAGGTCGTAGAAGTCGCCGCCGACCTCGTTGCCCTCGCCGGCGGCACGGTAGATGACCTCGACCTCGACTCCGCCGCCGACTTCGGGCAGTTCGGGTGGGAGAAGGCTGCGCTGCAGGGACTGACTGATGGCGGTGCGTTCCGAGTAAAGCCGGGCGTTGTCCAGGGCGAGTGCCGCACGGCGGGAGAGGTCCTCGGCCAGTTCGAGAATCTCCTGGCGGAATCGCTCGTCGGCGGGCTTTCCGAGCGTCAGCATGCCGATGACGCGGTTACGGGCGACGAGCGGAAGGACCACGGTCTCACCGCCGACGGCCGCCGCTGTCACCCGCGTCGGCCCGGGAGGGTAGTGGTGCTCCTCCTCCTCGCCCAGCGCCACGCTCCGCAGCGAGGTGCGCAGTGCCGCGGAGTGGGCCGCGTCGGACGGTGCGGCCCAGACCCGGGCGCCGGGTGTGGGCACCGGGTCCGGCGGATCGACCTTCGCGAGGAGGGCCTTGATGTTGTCGATGCGGTCCTCGTCCTCATGCAGAACATAGGACAGCTTGGGGTCGGAGCCGGGCTCCGCCACCGTATAGACCGCGCACCAGGTGGCCAGGGTGGGCACCGTCATCTGGGCCATGAGTGCCAGTGTCTGGTCCCGGTCGAGCGTGCCCGCCAGCAGGTCGGACGCCTCGACGAGGAAGGACAGCGAACCGCGCCGCAGCCGCTCCAGCTCGGTGAGGCGGGCGCGCTCGACGGCGAGCGCGATGCGGTCGGCGGCGAACTGGAGCCGCAGCGCTTCCTCGTTCGTGTACGAGCCCGGCGACTCCGAGGCCACGCCCAGTGAACCGGTGAGTCTGCCCTCCACCTTGAGCGGGACGGTGACCACGGCGCGCATGCCGGTGCCGGCGAGCAGCGGGACGGCGCCGGGCACGACCGTGAGGTCTTCGTGGACGGAGGGCATCCGGGCGGAGCCGTACCTCCCGCTGCCCGTCTCGACCGGTACCCGGGCGAAGCGCTGACGTGCCGAGGGGAGGCCGGTGGACGCCCGTACCTCGAGTTCGGTCTCGTCGTCGGTGGCCAGGAGCAGGTACGCGGCGTCGCCGTCCAGTATGTCGCGAGCGCGTTCCACGGTGCGCTGGAGCAGGCCGTCGAGATCGTCGGGAGCGGGGGAACCGATAAAGATTTCGAAGGGGTCCGCGGACCCGTCACCGGAGTCCTGCCGGCTGGCCGAGTCCGGTGCCGGGGTACGCAACGGGGTCTGCAGGACGGCGCGCTCGTGGTCGTTGACCAGCAGGCAGACGGTGGACGGTTCGCCGTCACTGTCGCGGACGCGCAGGTGGGAGGCGTAGACGGGGATCGTACGGCCGTCGGCACCCCGCAAGCCGTAGGAGCCCTCCCACCGGGAGAGCTGGAGCGCCTCGGCGATGCCCATGCTCGTGCCGGGGGTGTGCGGCCACGCGGCGATGTCGGTGAGCGGTTTGCCGAGGACCTGCTCGGCCGGGTACCCGAAGAGCTGCTGTGCGCCCTCGTTCCAGGCCGTGATGCTCCCGCCGCGGTCGACCTGGACGACGCCGACGTGCAGGTGCGTCTCGGTCACGGGCAGCGCGGCGTCGGGAAGGGCGGGGCCCGCGGCACGGGTGCCCACGGAGCGTTCGGGTAGATCGAGTCTGAACCAGACGCGCTTGTCCGCGGCCGTGTAGTCGACGCCCCAGCGCGCCGCGAGCGCGGCGCACAGCAGCAGTCCACGACCGCCCTCGCGGTCGGGGCTGCCGAGGACCGCGCCCGGGTCCTGGAGCGGCAGCTCGCGCTCGGGGTAGCGGTCGACGACCTCGACGCGTACGCCGTCTCCGTCCCGCAGGCAGACGACCTCGGCGGCGGTGCCGGCGTGCACGACGGCGTTGGTGACGAGTTCGCTGGTCAGCACGACGGCGTCATCGACGATGTCGCCCAGGCCCCAGCCCTGGAGGGTGTCCCGCACGAAGGCGCGCGCCGTCGCGACGGAGCGCCCGACCGGCTCGAACGTGGCCGCTGCCCTCGCGGTGATCACTCGTTTCCCCTTGGGTTGCTGATCGCCGCGCGCGCCCGGCCCGTCATCCGTGGTGCGCTGCGCTGCGATACCGAGTGGTGCCGCGGCGTCACCGCCCTCAAGGCCGTCGCCGCTGCCACCGCTTCCGCCGTCGTCCGGGAGACCCGCGTCGCCGTCGGCGGGGAGACTCCCACGCCCGGCGCTCTGCTCTTGCGTCACCCGCAGCGCCCCTCCATTGCCCATCGTGCTCAAGCCGCTGTCCCCATGGTCTTCGTAACCCTACGTACCCTTCGCGCCGTACCCGGCACACCGGGTGGATGGACAGCCGGGTGCCAGGTTACTTACGTTCGCTGTGTGCGCGGGTGCCGGATGCGGGTGTTTTCCGTCCGGGCCGTGTGGAGACCTGTGTGCCATGCTGCCGAACTGTTATCGCCGGGTTCAGGCAAGGTGAAACACTGGGAAGGCTCGAAGCGAAAGCCCGGGTAGGACGGTAGGACGGTCGACCCTTCGGAGGGACACGGTGGAGTCTGGCGCAGCGGCGCGGGGCACGAGCACGCGCGCGAAAGGCGGACGCTCCCGGAAGAGCGGGACGATCGAGGTCGACGCGGCTTCCGTCAACCGGTTGCTGACGGCTTTGACGGCCATGCGGGACGGCAACTTCCGCAAGCGGCTGACCGTCACGGGTGACGGGCCGATGGCGGAGATCGCGGCCGTCTTCAACGAGGTGGCGGATCAGAACCTGCACCTGACGGGTGAGATCGCCCGGGTGCGCCGGGTCGTTGGCCGCGAGGGAAAGCTCACGGAGCGGCTGGAGACCGGCACTTGTGAGGGTTCCTGGGCGGCGGCGATCGACGCGTCGAACGCCCTCGTGGAGGACCTGGTGCGGCCGGTGTCCGAGGTCGGCAGGGTGCTGTCCGCGGTGGCGGAGGGCGACTTGGAGCAGCGGATGGACCTGCGTTCCCGTGGCGGGGACGGCGGCAGGCACCCGCTGCGCGGTGAGTTCCTGAAGGTCGGACGCACGGTCAACGGGCTGGTGGACCAGCTGTCGACGTTCGCCGACGAGGTGACGCGGGTCGCCAGCGAGGTCGGCACGGAAGGCAAACTGGGCGGCCAGGCACGCGTGCGTGGAATGTCTGGTTCCTGGAAGGATCTGACGGATTCCGTCAACACGATGGCGTCCCGGCTGACCGCTCAAGTGCGAGATATCGCACTCGTGACGACGGCCGTCGCCAAGGGCGATCTGTCACGCAAGGTCACGGTGCATGTGGCCGGCGAGATGCTGGAGCTGAAGAACACCGTCAACACGATGGTCGACCAGCTCTCCTCGTTCCAGTCCGAGGTGACACGTGTCGCCCGCGAAGTGGGTACCGAGGGTGAGTTGGGCGGCCAGGCCCAGGTGCGGGGCGTGGCGGGCGTGTGGAAGGACCTCACCGACTCCGTCAACCTCATGGCGGGCAATCTGACGTCCCAGGTACGGGAGATCGCACAGGTGACCACGGCGGTCGCCAACGGCGATCTGTCGCAGAAGATCACCGTGAACGCGCGGGGCGAGGTGGCCCAACTCGCCGAGACCATCAACACGATGACCGAGACGCTGCGTACGTTCGCCGACGAGGTGACCCGGGCGGCGAACGAGGTGGGCACGGAGGGCGAGCTGGGCGGCCAGGCCCAGGTGCAGGGTGTGGCGGGCGTGTGGAAGGACCTCACCGATTCGGTGAACACCGCCTTCCGTAACCTCACCGCCCAGGTGCGGGACATCGCGCAGGTGACGACGGCGGTGGCCAACGGCGACCTGTCGCAGAAGGTGACCGTCGATGTCTCCGGTGAAATGCTGGAGCTGAAGACCACGGTCAACACGATGGTCGACCAGCTGTCCTCTTTCGGCGCCGAAGTCACCCGTGTCGCACGGGAGATCGGCGTCGAGGGCGAACTGGGCGGTCAGGCACAGGTACCGGGCGCCGGCGGCACCTGGAAGGACCTCACCGATTCGGTGAACACCGCCTTCCGCAACCTCACCGGACAGGTCCGCAACATCGCGCAGGTGACGACGGCGGTGGCCAACGGTGACCTGTCGCAGAAGGTCGCCGTGGATGTCTCCGGCGAGATGCTGGAGCTGAAGAACACGGTCAACACGATGGTCGACCAGCTCTCCTCCTTCGCGGAGCAGGTCACCAGGATGGCCAGGGACGTCGGTACGGAGGGACGGCTGGGCGGCCAGGCCCGGGTGGACGGTGTCTCCGGCACCTGGAAGGACCTCACCGACTCGGTCAACTTCATGGCCGGCAACCTCACTTCGCAGGTGCGCAACATCGCGCAGGTGACCACGGCCGTGGCGCGTGGCGATCTGTCGCAGAAGATCGAGGTCGACGCCCGCGGGGAGATCCTGGAGCTGAAGAACACCATCAACACGATGGTCGACCAGCTCTCCTCCTTCGCCGAGCAGGTCACGCGGGTGGGCCGCGAGGTGGGTACCGAGGGGCGGCTGGGCGGCCAGGCGCAGGTGCCGGGCGTCGCCGGAGTGTGGCGTGATCTGACCGACTCGGTGAACGGCATGGCCGGAAACCTCACCGACCAGGTCCGCAACATCGCCCAGGTCGCCACGGCAGTCGCCCGCGGTGACCTGTCGCAGAAGATCACCGTGGACGCCCGCGGGGAGATCCTGGAGCTGAAGAACACGCTGAACACGATGGTGGATCAGCTGTCCTCGTTCGCCGAGCAGGTCACGCGGGTCGCCCGGGAGGTCGGCACCGAGGGCATTCTCGGCGGTCAGGCGGAGGTCAAGGGCGTCTCCGGTACCTGGAAGGACCTGACCCAGTCCGTCAACTTCATGGCGAACAACCTGACGTCCCAGGTGCGGAACATCGCCGAGGTGACCACCGCGGTCGCCCAGGGCGACCTGTCGAAGAAGATCACCGTCGATGCGAAGGGCGAGATCCTCGCGCTGGTGACGACCGTGAACACGATGGTCGACCAGCTGTCCTCGTTCGCCGAGCAGGTGACCCGGGTGGCCCGCGAGGTCGGCACGGAAGGCATGCTCGGCGGCCAGGCGCGGGTGCCGGGAGTGATCGGCATCTGGAAGGACCTGAGCGAGAACGTCAACCTGATGGCGAACAACCTCACCAGCCAGGTCCGCAACATCTCCCAGGTCGCCACCGCGGTCGCCAACGGCGACCTGACCAAGAAGGTCACCGTCGAGGCCAGTGGCGAGGTCGCGCAGCTCGCCGACACGCTCAACACCATGGTGACCGCGCTGTCGACGTTCGCCGAAGAGGTGACCAGGGTCGCCCGCGAGGTCGGTACGGACGGGGTGCTGGGCGGCCAGGCCCGGGTGGCCGGGGTCGCCGGCACCTGGAAGGACCTGACCGAGTCGGTGAACTCGATGGCGTCCAACCTCACCGGGCAGGTCCGCAACATCGCGATGGTCACCACGGCCATCGCGAGCGGTGACCTGACGAAGAAGATCGACATCGAGGCCAACGGCGAGATCCTGGAGCTGAAGACCACCATCAACACGATGGTCGACCAGCTCTCCTCCTTCGCCGAGCAGGTGACCCGGGTGGCCCGCGAGGTGGGCACCGAGGGGCAGCTGGGCGGCCAGGCGCGCGTACAGGGCGTGGCGGGCACCTGGAAGGACCTCACCGACTCGGTGAACGAGATGGCGTCCAACCTCACCCGGCAGATGCGCGCCATCGCCGACGTGGCCACGGCCGTGACCCGCGGCGATCACAACGTCCGCATCGACGTGGAGGCGGCGGGCGAGATCCTGCAGCTGCAGGGCTACATCAACACCAAGATCGCCAACCTCCGCGAGACCACCCACGCCAACCAGGAGCAGGACTGGCTCAAGGGCAACCTCGCCCGCATCTCCGGGCTCATGCAGGGCCGGCGCGATCTCGCCGACGTGGCCGGCCTGATCATGAGCGAGCTGACGCCGGTGGTCTCGGCCCAGCACGGCGCCTTCTTCCTCGCCGTATCGACCGGCGAGGACAAGGAGGACGTCGGCATCGGCGCGGACCACGGCGCCGACGGCCTCTACGAACTGCGCATGATGGGCAGCTACGGCTATTCGACCGGCAGCATGCCCACCACCTTCACGCCCGGTGAGTCGCTGGTCGGCACGGCTGCTCAGGAGGGGCGCATGATCCTGGTGGAGAACGCGCCGCCCGGCTATCTCAAGATCGCCTCCGGACTCGGCGACGCGCCCCCGGCACACGTCATCGTGCTGCCGGTCATCTTCGAGGGCACGATCCTCGGCGTCATCGAACTGGCGTCCTTCCAGCCCTTCGCGCAGATCCAGAAGGACTTCCTCAGCCAGATCGCCGAAATGATCGCGACGAGCGTCAACACCATCAGCGTCAACACCAAGACCGAGGTGCTGCTGAGCCAGTCGCAGGAGCTGACCGAGCAGCTGCGGGAGCGTTCGGCGGAGCTGGAGAACCGGCAGCGGGCGCTCCAGGAGTCGAACGCGCAGCTGGAGGAGAAGGCCGAGCAGCTCGCCCAGACCAACAGCGACATCGAGATCAAGAACCGGGAGATCGAGGAGGCACGGCAGGTCCTCGAGGAGCGCGCCGAGCAGCTGTCGGTCTCGATGCGCTACAAGTCCGAGTTCCTGGCGAACATGTCCCACGAGCTGCGTACACCGCTCAACTCCCTCCTCATCCTCGCGAAGCTGCTCGCCGACAACGCGGAGAGCAATCTCTCACCGAAACAGGTGGAGTTCGCCGAGACGATCCACGGCGCCGGTTCCGACCTGCTGCAGCTGATCAACGACATCCTCGACCTGTCGAAGGTCGAGGCGGGCAAGATGGACGTCAGCCCGACCCGTATCGCGCTCGTACAGCTCGTCGACTACGTCGAAGCCACCTTCCGGCCGCTCACCGCCGAGAAGGGCCTGGACTTCTCGGTGCGGGTCTCTCCGGAGCTGCCCGCGACGCTGCACACCGACGAACAGCGGCTGCTGCAGGTGCTGCGCAACCTGCTGTCCAACGCGGTGAAGTTCACCGACGGCGGCGCCGTCGAACTCGTGATCCGGTCCGCGCAGAGCGACGTTCCCGACATGATCCGGGAGCAGATGCTGGAGCACGGCTCACTGCAGGACGCGGACGCCGAGCTGATCGCCTTCTCGGTGACCGACACGGGCATCGGGATCGCGGCCGGCAAGATGCGGGTCATCTTCGAGGCGTTCAAGCAGGCGGACGGCACGACGAGCCGCAAGTACGGCGGCACGGGTCTGGGCCTGTCCATCAGCCGGGAAATCGCCCGGCTGCTGGGCGGTGAGATCTACGCCGCCAGCGAGCCTGGCCGCGGCTCCACCTTCACCCTCTATCTGCCGCTGCACCCGACCGAACTGCCGCCCCAGGGCTACGTGCAGCTCGGGTCCGGCACGCTGGCCGTCTCCGCCGCCGCGGAGACCGGGGCGGCCGCGGCGGCGCGGGTCGAGGCGCTGCAGCGGGGGACCGGTACGACGAGCGGGGAAGCCGGCAGGGCGGCGGAGGGAGAAGCGGATGGCGCGAGCACCGGAAGCGCGGTCGAGCTGCCGCCGGGCCCGGTGGCGGAGGAGACCGATGTCGCCGCCTCGGAGGCGGAGCGCGCGGCGGCCTCGCTCGTACGGCGCCGTCGGCAGCGCTCGGCGACCGAACTCGAGCAGCGGGATCTGCCGCCCGAGGCCCAGCCGCGCGCGCTGCGGAACGGCCGGAGTGGGCAGGCCCGCGGTGCCCGGCACGGCGCGGAGGGGGAGGTGCCCGGTGCGGACTCCTCTTCCGGGCCGGCGCGGTCCCAGGAGGATGCCTGGCTGCACAGCGGTCAGGATCTGGTCGAGCCGGGCCCGGGGGGCGACTTCGGCGGCGAGAAGGTGCTCATCGTCGACGACGACATCCGCAACGTCTTCGCCCTCACGAGTGTGCTGGAGCAGCACGGGCTCCAGGTGCTCTACGCGGAGAACGGCCGCGAGGGCATCGAGGTGCTGGAGCAGCACGACGACGTGACCGTGGTGCTGATGGACATCATGATGCCGGAGATGGACGGCTACGCCACGACGGCGGCGATCCGCAAGATGCCGCAGTTCGCCGGGCTGCCCATCATCGCCCTGACCGCCAAGGCCATGAAGGGCGACCGGGAGAAGAGCATCGACGCCGGTGCGTCCGACTACGTCACGAAACCGGTGGACACCGACCACCTGCTGTCCGTCATGAGGGAGTGGATGAGCGCGCGTTGATGTGGCACGGTGCTGGTAGCGGCCTTCTGCGACGCGGTGTGGCCGACGACGTGTGGGAGCGCGGTCGACGGGGAACCTTCAGGACCCCCGGGGCGTTTCCGCTAGGTGCACAGTGACAACACGGTGACAGGGTGTGGCGAACTGCGGCGTGCGGCTACGATGACCCGCACAAGGACGGGCGGCGTCAAGAAGCCGTCCCCAGGGGCGGCGTCCGAAGGGCTGCCGGGGCGAGGAGGACGGGCCATGGTGCAGAAGGCCAAGATCCTCCTGGTCGATGACCGGCCGGAGAATCTGCTGGCGCTGGAGGCCATTCTCTCCGCGCTCGATCAGACGCTGGTGCGGGCATCGTCAGGGGAGGAAGCGCTCAAAGCGCTGCTGACGGACGACTTCGCGGTCATTCTGCTGGACGTGCAGATGCCGGGCATGGACGGTTTCGAGACGGCGGCGCACATCAAGCGGCGGGAACGTACGCGCGACATCCCCATCATCTTCCTGACGGCCATCAACCACGGCCCGCATCACACCTTCCGCGGCTATGCCGCGGGCGCGGTGGACTACATCTCCAAGCCGTTCGACCCCTGGGTGCTGCGGGCGAAGGTCTCGGTCTTCGTCGAGCTCTACATGAAGAACGTGCAGTTGCGCGAGCAGGCGTCGCTGCTGCGGCTCCAGTTGGAGAACGGCTCCGGTGCGGGCCAGTCGCCCGAAGGGCCCACGGAGGACGGCGAAGAGCCCCCCGGGCTGCTGGTCGAGCTGTCCACGCGCCTCGCCGCCGTGGAGGAGCAGGCGGAAGCGCTCTCCAAGCAGCTGGGTGACAGCTCGGAGTCCGCCACCGTGGCGACGGCGGCCCATCTCGAACGTAAACTCACCGGCCTCCGCCGGGCACTTGACGCCATGGAGCCCGGTACGGGCGGCGGCGCGTCGGCCCAGGTCTCCTCGCAGAACTGAACCGTTTCCTCGGCGCGTCGGGCGCGCCGAGGAGTGCGTCCGTCCGGGCGGCGGACCCGTAACCCCGTCGTCGGCCGACACCCTGACGCCCCGTCACCGATGTAGCCCCGCCCGCCCGCTTCAGCCCTGCTGTGCCCAGACCGTCCGTGCCTCACCCACCCCCCGGCGGTAACCTCACCTCCATGGCCTCTCGTACGTCCGGAACCGGAAAGGCAGCCAAGAAAGCGCCCGCGAAGAAGGCTGCCGCGAAAAGGGCACCAGCGAAGCAGGCCACCGCCAGGAAGGCGCCGGCCAGGAAGCCGGCCGCCAAGGCGAAAGCCAGGCCGGCGCCGTCCCCCACCGGAGGCGTCTACCGCTTGGTTCGCGCCTGCTGGCTGGGCGTCGCCCACACCGTCGGCTACCTCTTCCGCGGGATAGGGCGCAGCACCAAGGGGCTCGACCCGGCGCACCGCAAGGACGGCCTGGCCCTGCTGCTGCTCGGCCTCGCCCTGGTCGTCGCCGCCGGCACCTGGTCCAACCTCCAGGGGCCGGTGGGCGGTCTCGTCAAGATGCTCATCACCGGCGCCTTCGGGCGGCTGGACCTGCTGCTGCCGATACTGCTCGGCGTGATCTCCGTGCGGCTGATCAGGCACCCGGAGAAACCGGAGGCCAACGGCCGTATCGTGGTGGGACTTTCCGCGCTCGTCGTCGGCGCGCTCGGCCTCGTGCACATCGCGTGCGGAGCCCCGGGGCGCGATGCGGGCGGCGAGGCTCTTCAGGACGCCGGCGGCCTGATCGGCTGGGCCGCTTCGAAACCCCTCATCCAGACGGTCGGCGAGATGCTCGCCCTGCCGTTGCTCGTCCTGGTCGCAGTCTTCGGGCTGCTGGTCGTCACCGCGACGCCCGTCAACGCCATTCCGCGGCGGCTGCGCGCACTGGGTGTCCGGCTGGGCGTGGTGGACGACCCCCGTCCGGCCGGGACGGGCGAGGGCGCCGCCGAGAGCGACGACGGGATGGAGCCGCGGCCTGCCCGCCCGGCCCGCCCCGGCGGGCACAGCATGCGCAAGGACCACCTCGACCCGGCGCTCGCGGAGAAGGACGCCCTCGACCGGCGCCGCGCCGGGCGCAAGGGCCGTGCCGGGCTTGGCGCGGCGGACGGTACCGCCGCACGCTCGTCGGACGCCGTCGATGTCGCCGCTGCCGCCGCGGCCGCACTGGACGGCGCGCTGCTGCACGGCGTCCAGCCTTCCCCTCTCGTCGCGGACCTGACCCACGGTGTGTCCTCGGCCGACCGCCGGAAGGCGGCGGAAGGGGCGGAGGGGAAGGCGGGCGAGAGGGGCTCGGTGCCGGCCGGCCGGGGTGACGGGCGCGAGGAGCGGCGGGCCGAGCACACTCCCGTACCCGATCTGACGAAGGCGGCCGCACCGCCGGAGCGGCCGGAGCGGGGATCGCTGCCGCCGCGCGCCGAGCAGCTGCAGCTTTCCGGCGACATCACCTACGCGCGTCCTTCCCTCGATCTGCTGGAGCGGGGCGGCCCCGGGCGTACCCGCAGTGCGGCCAACGACCAGGTTGTCGAGTCGCTGACCACGGTCTTCAGCGAGTTCAAGGTGGACGCCGCCGTCACCGGCTTCACCCGCGGTCCGACCGTGACGCGGTACGTGATCGAGCTGGGCCCGGCCGTCAAGGTCGAGAAGATCACCGCGCTGACGAAGAACATCGCCTACGCCGTGGCCAGCCCCGACGTGCGCATCATCAGCCCCATTCCGGGCAAGTCCGCGGTCGGCATCGAGATTCCCAACAGCGACCGCGAAATGGTCAACCTCGGCGACGTGCTGCGCTCGGCCGACGCCTCGGGCGAGGAACATCCCATGCTGGTGGGACTGGGCAAGGACGTCGAGGGCGGCTATGTGACGGCCAACCTCGCGCGGATGCCGCACATCCTGGTCGCCGGCGCGACCGGCTCCGGCAAGTCCTCCTGCATCAACTGCCTCATCACCTCGGTCATGGTCCGGGCCACTCCCGAGGACGTACGGATGGTCCTGGTCGACCCAAAACGGGTGGAGCTGACCGCCTACGAGGGCATCCCGCACCTCATCACGCCCATCATCACCAACCCCAAGAGGGCCGCCGAGGCCCTGCAGTGGGTCGTCCGCGAGATGGACCTGCGCTACGACGACCTGGCCGCCTTCGGATACCGCCACATCGACGACTTCAACGCGGCGGTGCGCAGCGGCAAGGCCACGGCTCCGGCAGGCAGCGAACGCGAGCTGACGACCTACCCCTACCTGCTGGTCATCGTGGACGAGTTGGCGGACCTGATGATGGTCGCGCCGCGCGACGTGGAGGACGCGATCGTACGGATCACGCAGCTCGCCCGTGCCGCAGGAATCCACCTGGTGCTGGCCACGCAGCGTCCCTCCGTCGACGTCGTCACCGGTCTGATCAAGGCCAACGTTCCCTCCCGGCTCGGCTTCTCCACCTCCTCCCTGGCCGACAGCCGCGTCATCCTCGACCAGCCCGGCGCGGAGAAGCTGATCGGCAAGGGCGACGGACTCTTCCTCCCGATGGGTGCGAACAAGCCCGTCCGGATGCAGGGCGCCTACGTCACCGAGGAAGAGGTCCAGGGCATCGTCGAGCACTGCAAGGCGCAGATGTCCCCGGTCTTCCGCGAGGACGTCACCGTCGGTCAGGGCAGGAAGAAGGAGATCGACGAGGAGGTCGGCGACGACCTGGACCTGCTCTGCCAGGCGGCTGAGCTGGTGGTATCCACCCAGTTCGGCTCGACGTCGATGCTCCAGCGCAAGCTGCGGGTGGGCTTCGCCAAGGCGGGGCGGCTGATGGACCTGATGGAGTCGCGCGGGGTGGTCGGCCCCACCGAGGGGTCCAAGGCACGGGACGTGCTGATCAAACCCGAGGAACTGGATGGTGTGCTCGCGGTGATCCGGGGGGAGTCTCACCCGTAAGAATGAGTGAGGCAACCGTTTCCCCGGCGCGTACGTCAAGTTGGACAAGGGGGGCGGAGCGGGCTATGTGGGCATCGTCGGACGGCGCGACGGTCCTGATGGCCCACAAAGTTCGTCCGTCCGCTTGCCCCACTCTTTTGCTCGGCCCCTAGACTGAACCTCCAGCAGGTGGCTACACGCTCGAAAGGCTCCCTCGTGTCCATCGGCAACGCAGCGGAAGAGGACCGGCCCACGGTCGGTCAAACCCTCCAACAAGCCCGGGTCGACGCCCGGCTGACCGTGGACGAGGTCAGTACGTCGACCAGAGTGCGCGTCCCCATCGTGCGGGCCATCGAGGAGGATGACTTCTCCCGGTGCGGTGGCGATGTCTACGCACGCGGGCACGTTCGTACGCTCGCCCGCGAAGTCGGTCTCGATTCCGACGAGCTCGTGGCGCGGTACGACGCCGAGCACGGGGGCCGTCCCGAGCCGACCGCCGCCCCGGCGGCGCTCTTCGAGGCCGAACGCATCCGGCCGGAACACCGCCGGCCCAACTGGACCGCTGCCATGGTCGCCGCCATCGTCGCGGTTGTCGGCTTCGTCGGTTTCACCCTCGTCGACGGAAGCGGCGACTCCGAGCCGTCGGCCGCCGAGGAGACCCCCTCGGCGCACCCCTCGCAGTCCCGTGAGCCCTCGGAGTCCGCCGCCCCGACCACGTCGGTCCCCGCCGACCCCAAGCCGTCCGACAGCGCGATCGCCGCCGCGCCGGCCGACAAGGTCACGGTGCGGATGACGGCGGAGCAGAGCGTCTGGATCTCCGCCGAGGACCACAACGGGCGGTTGATCCACGAGGGTGTGCTGCAGAAGGGCAAGAGCAAGACCTTCACCGACGACAAGCGGCTCAACCTCGTGCTCGGCAACGCCGGCGGGGTCAAGCTGTACGTCAACGGCAAGGAGGTCAAGGACGTCGGCGAGGATGGTCAGGTCCAGCGCCTCAGCTACACCCGGGGCGACCCCGAAGCGGGCTGATCCCTGCGGCCGGTGGGCCGCACTCGACAAAGTACGCTGAGTCCATGCCCGAACGCCGCACCGTCGCTCTCGTCACCCTTGGCTGCGCACGTAACGAGGTCGACTCGGAGGAACTCGCAGGCCGCCTGGCGGCGGATGGCTGGGAGCTCGTCGAGGAAGCCGGCGACGCCGACGTCGCCGTGGTCAACACCTGTGGCTTCGTCGAGGCCGCCAAGAAGGACTCCGTCGACGCCCTGCTCGAAGCCAACGACCTGAAGTCCGGCGAGGGCTCCGAGGGTGGCAGCCGCACCCAGGCCGTGGTGGCGGTGGGCTGCATGGCGGAGCGGTACGGCAAGGAGCTGGCGGAGGCGCTGCCCGAGGCCGACGGAGTGCTCGGATTCGACGACTACGCCGACATCTCCGAGCGACTGCAGACCATTCTCAGCGGCGGCGTGCACGCCCCGCACACACCGCGCGACCGGCGCAAGCTGCTGCCGATCAGTCCCGCCGAGCGGCAGGGCGCCGGAGGTGAGGTGGCGCTGCCCGGGCACGGCGGCGGTGCCGACGGCGCTGATGCTGCCGTGCCGGCGCCCCCTGCCGGGCCGGTGGACCTGCCCGAGGGGCTGGCCCCGGCGTCCGGACCGCGCGCGCCACTGCGGCGCAGGCTGGCCAGCAGCCCCGTCGCCTCGGTGAAACTGGCCTCCGGCTGCGACCGGCGGTGTTCCTTCTGCGCCATCCCCTCATTCCGCGGTTCCTTCATCTCCCGCCGCCCCTCCGACGTGCTGGGGGAGACGCGCTGGCTGGCCGAGCAGGGAGTGCGGGAGATCATGCTGGTCTCCGAGAACAACACCTCCTACGGCAAGGACCTGGGCGACATCCGGCTGCTGGAGACGCTGCTGCCGGAGCTGGCGGCGGTGGACGGCATCGAGCGCGTACGGGTCAGCTATCTGCAGCCCGCCGAGATGCGGCCCGGGCTGATCGACGTGCTCGCCGGGACCGACAAGGTCGCGCCCTACTTCGACCTGTCCTTCCAGCACTCGGCACCGGGCGTGCTGCGCGCGATGCGGCGGTTCGGTGACACCGAGCGCTTCCTGGGACTGCTGGAGACGATCAGGAGCAAGGCGCCGCAGGCGGGAATCCGGTCGAACTTCATCGTGGGCTTCCCGGGGGAGAGCGAGGCCGACGTCGAGGAACTGGAGCGTTTTCTGACCGCGGCCGGACTCGATGCCATCGGCGTGTTCGGGTACTCCGACGAGGATGGAACGGAAGCGGCGGGCTACGACGGGAAGAACGCCCCCGACGTCGTCGCCGAGCGGCTGGCCCGGGTCTCCCGCCTCGCGGAGGAGCTGTCGGCGCAGCGCGCCGAGGAGCGGCTCGGCGAGACGGTGCGGGTGCTGGTGGAGTCGTCCGCCCAGGAGGGTACGGACGCGGCCGGGGGCGACGCGGGTGACGGCGAGACCAGAGCGGCGGGGCGCGGTGCCCACCAGGCGCCGGAGACGGACGGGCAGGTGCTCCTGACCGGGGGCGCCGTTCCCGGACGGGAGCTGGTGGTCGGACGTATGGTCGAGGCGAAGGTCGTTGCCACGGAAGGTGTGGACCTGGTCGCCGAACCCCTGGGAGGCGGTGTCGAAGGCGGCGGCGACGGCGGCGGAGCCGGTCAGGAGGCAGGCACGTGACGGGAGTGCCGGCCTCCGCGGCGAGTGCGAGTGGTGGTGCGATGGCCAAGCCCAACCCCCAGTCCAAAGCGCAGTCCAAAGCCCAGTCGAAGGCTCAGCCGAAAGCTCCGGCCAAGGCGGTCGCCGCGGTCCGTCAGGTGAGCCTGTGGAACATCGCCAACATCCTCACGATGGTGCGGATGCTGCTGGTCCCCGGATTCGTCGTGCTCATGCTGTGGGAGGGCGGGCACGACCCGGCCTGGCGCTCGTTCGCCTGGGCCGCCTTCACCGTCGCGATGATCACGGATCTATTCGACGGTGAACTGGCACGCCGGTACAACCTAGTCACCGACTTCGGCAAGATCGCCGATCCCATCGCCGACAAGGCGATCATGGGGGCGGCGCTGGTCTGCCTGTCCACGCTGGGCGACCTGCCGTGGTGGGTCACGGCCGTGATCCTCTTCCGCGAGCTGGGCATCACGGTGCTGCGCTTCTGGGTGATCCGGCACGGGGTGATCCCCGCCAGCCGGGGCGGCAAGCTGAAGACCCTGGCGCAGGGTGTCGCGGTGGGCATGTACGTACTGACGCTGACCGGACCGCTGGCAACGATGCGCTGGTGGGTGATGGCGGCGGCCGTGATCCTGACCGTGGTGACCGGGCTGGACTACGTGCGGCAGGCGGTCGTGCTGCGGCGGGCGGGCCGCGCGCGTGAGCGTGCGGAGCGGGTCGCCGGGCGGGCCGGACAGCCGTGAGCGGTGGGGAGACCGGGGGAGAGGACCACCTCGGTGTCGCCGCGCGGGTGCTGGAGCTGCTGGTGGCACGTGGCGAAACGGTGGCGGTGGCGGAGTCGCTGACCGGCGGGCTGGTCGCCGCCGAGATCACTGCGGTACCGGGCTCCTCACGGGCGTTCCGTGGCTCGGTCACGGCCTACGCCACGGAGCTGAAGCAGGAACTGCTGGGCGTCGACGGCGATCTGCTCGCCGAGCGGGGCGCGGTGGACGGCGAGGTCGCACGGCAGATGGCCGAGGGCGTGCGGACGGCTCTGGGCACGGAGTGGGGGGTCGCCACCACCGGTGTGGCCGGACCGGAGGCGCAGCACGGGCACGCGGTGGGCACCGTCTTCACGGCCGTCGCCGGACCGGGCGGCGCCGCGGTGGTACAGGAGCTGAGCCTTGACGGTGACCGGGGCGCCATCCGGACGGCGAGCGTGCGGAGTGCTCTGAGGCTGTTGCGCGACCAACTGGCCCAGCACGCGCGGGCACAGGATACGGAACAAGACGGGGGGAAGGGATGTTTGCAGCCCTGAGTGAACACGACATCGCTCCCCGCACGCGCACAGCCCAAGGCGGTACGGTGGAGGCTGAAGGATTCTTGCCCTATGGGTCTGCTCTATGAGTGAGTGGGGAATCAAGCTGTGGAAGACGCCGCGCGTTAAGAGGGAGGAGCACCGATGATTCTGCTCCGTCGCCTGTTGGGTGACGTGCTGCGTCGGCAGCGCCAGCGCCAGGGTCGCACCCTGCGCGAAGTCTCTTCATCCGCCCGGGTCTCGCTCGGTTATCTTTCCGAGGTCGAGCGGGGCCAGAAGGAAGCCTCCTCGGAGCTGCTTTCCTCGATCTGTGACGCGCTGGACGTGCGGATGTCCGAGCTCATGCGGGAGGTCAGCGACGAGCTTGCACTCGCGGAGCTGGCCGAGTCCGCCGCGAGCGACACGGTCCCCGCGCCGATGCGGCGCGCGGTGCTCAACCCCGTTTCCGTGACCTCGGTCACCGGAGTGCCGGAAGAGCGCGTCACCATCAAGGCGCCCGCGGAAGCCGTGGACGTGGTCGCGGCCTGACGCCTCCGCCTCCGCGGATATCGCACAGCCCCTCGGAAGGCCCCGCCGGATACGCCCGGCGGGGCCTTCCGCTGTGTGGTCGCGCGGTCGCACACGGTGCGGGACGATGGCGCTAGCTGCAAGGGAGGTGAGGAGCGTGGCGGCGCTGAGCCGATGGCTGCTGGTCCGCTGCGCCCTGGCCACCCTGAGCGCGGCGGCCTGGGCGGGTGCGGTGTGGCGGCTGGCCGACGGGGCGGGCGGTCCGGTGGAGGCGACGGTCGCGGTCGGCGGATGGGGGCTGGGACTGCTGCCGGTCCATGCCGCGATGGGGGCGCGGGAGCCCGTCGGGCGAGAGGTGCGGCGGTACGGGCCGAACCGGCCGGCGGGGCCGGACAGGGCCTCGCGTCAGGGCGAGGCCGCGTCGGGGCGCGGGCCGGGCTGGCAGCGGGGGCAGTAGGAGACGGTGCGTGACCGCTCGGGCGGACCGTAGCGGCCTGTGCGCACTGCTGTGCCGCAGCGGTGGCAGGGGCGCCGGTCACGCCCGTACACCCACAGGGCACGGTCGCGGTCCCGGTCCTGGCCGGGGGAGGCCCGGCCGGTCCGGGTGGTGGTCCGGGCGATGCGGTCCTTGTTGGCTTCCAGGAGCGTCCTGGCGGCGTCGAGCAGCCGGGCGGGCAGCGGCGGGGAGAGCCGGCCGACCGGCGTCCAGGGCGAGGTACGGGCGAGGAAGCAGAGTTCCGCCGCGTACACGTTGCCGATCCCGGCGAGGTTGCGCTGGTCGAGCAGGGCCTCGGCGAGGGGCCGTTCGGGGTCGGCGAGGAGGCGGCGCCGGGCTTCCACCGGGTCCCAGTCCGCTCCGAGCAGGTCGGGGCCCAGGTGCCCGAGGGCCGTCGACTCCGCTGCGGTGCGCAGGAGTTCGAGCAAGGGGAGGCGGTAGCCGGTCGCGGTGCTGCCGCCGGTGGCGAGCACGGCCCGGATCTGATGCGCGGGGCCGCCGCCTCGCGGGTGCCGTTCGGGAGTGCTCACGCGCCACGTGCCGTCCATGCCGAGGTGGGAATGGACGGTGACGCCGCCATCGACGCGGGTGAGGAGGTGTTTGCCGCGCGGGACCACGTCAAGGACCTCGCGGCCGCTCAGGTCGGTGGTGGCGAGCCGGGGCACGCGGAAGTCGGTACGGGTCAGCGTCTGCCCGGCGAGTGCTTCGCGCAGCTGCCGGGCGGTGCGCCAGACGGTGTCTCCCTCGGGCACGGTTTCCTCATCCCGCGCGCAGCCGGAGGCCGCGGGGAGTGGCGTGGAATCCCGCGGACTCCAGCAGGGTGCCGATGGGGGAGGAGAGGGCCGGCGTCCCGTTCACCCGCTCCACCGTGACCGTGCCCAGGGCACCGTCGCGCGCCGCGCGCGCCAGGGCCTCGGCGGCGGCGGCCAGCAGCGGGCTGCCCCCCGGGCCGTTCGCGTCACCGGACGGTGTGCCGCCGGACGGATCGCCGGACGGGCCGCCGGGCCAGGCGAGGAGAGTCTTGCCGCCGCGTTCCATGTAGAGCGTCAGCTCACCGTCGACCAGGACGACCACCGATCCCGCCTTGCGGCCCGGTTTGTGCGTGGCGTCGGCGGGGGGCTCGGGCCAGGGCAGGGCGGCGCCGTAGGCGTTGGCGGGATCGGCGGCGGCGAGGACGACGGTGCGGAACTGCTGCTCCCGCTCGCGCGCCGTGTGCACCGCGCGCAGCCGGTCGATGGCGCCGTCCATCGCGAACTGGGCCGCGCCCAGGCCCTCGACGGCATAGCCACGGCGGGCCTGTCCGCTGTCCTCGAAGGCGGCCAGCACCCGGTACGCCGCGGAGAAGCCGCCCTGCACGCCCTCGGCGGCGACCGCGCCACGGGTGACGACGCCGTGCCGGTCCAGGAGCGTACGGGCCAGGGCGTGCGCCCGGTGGGTCGTGTCGTGCTCGGCCGGAGGCAGCAGGGACCAGCGGCCCGCGACGGTCGGCGGGCCGTTGCGGGAGGCGGTGGGCCGGTTCGTGCCGCTGCGGTGGGTGGCGGCGGTCAGCGACCCGTAACGCCCGCGCGGAACCGCGCGCTTGGCGCGGTGTGCGGTGGCTCCCGCGGTACGGCCGGAGCCGAGGAGCGCGCGCAGCGGCGCCAGCGTGTCGTTGCCGATGCGGCCGGACCAGGCCAGGTCCCAGAGGACCTCGGCCAGTTGCGGATCGGTGGCCGCCGGATCGGCGGTGGCGCGGACCTGGTCGGCGATCTGACGGAAGAACAGTCCGTAGCCGGGGGCCAGGGTGTCCAGCACCGCCTGGTGCGCCGGAGTCAGCTCCAGCGGCAGCGGGGCCGGCAGCAGCAGCGGCGCGGAGTCGGCGAGGTGCAGTGAGAGCCAGCCGTCCTTGCCGGGCAGGGCGCCGGCGCCCGCCCAGACGACCTCGCCGGACGTGGTGAGTTCATCGAGCATCGCCGGGCCGTAGTCACGGACGCGGCCGGGCAGCACCAGCTTCTCCAGGGCCGATGCGGGCACGGGCGCTCCCTGGAGCTGCTCGATGGTGCGCAGCAGCCCGTCGACGCCGCGGAGGCTGCCGGTGCCGGACGGTGACACGTGCTGCCACTGCGGCAGGAAGGCGGCGAGCGCGGCCGGCGGCACCGGCTCCAGCTCCTGCCGCAGTGCGGCCAGCGAACGGCGGCGCAGGCGGCGCAGCACAGCCGCGTCGCACCATTCCTGGCCCACTCCGGCGGGGTGGAACTCACCCTGCACGAGCCGCCCCCCGGCGGCCAGCCGTTGCAGCGTCCCCTCGGCCACGGCGGTGCCCAGGCCGAAGCGGGCGGCGGCGTCGGCGGAGACGAACGGGCCGTGCGTGCGCGCGTACCGGGCGAGGAGGTCGCCGAGCGGATCCGGCACCGGCTCCGTGAAGGCTTCGGGGACGCCGACGGGCAGCGCGGCCCCCAGCGCGTCCCGCAGCCGTCCGGCGTCCTCGATGGCGGCGAAGTGCTGCCGCCCGGCGATGCGGACGCGCACCGCCCGGCGGGCGGACTCCAGCTCCGCGGCCCACTGCGGATCGGCGCCCCGCTCCCGCAGCTCCGCCGTGGTCAGCGGTCCGAGGAGGCGGAGAAGGTCGGCGACGCCTTCGGCGTCCTTGACGCGGCGGTCCTCGGTGCGCCACTGCAGTTCGCGCTCGAGCTCGCTCAGCACCTCGGCGTCCAGCAGTTCGCGCAGTTCCGCCTGTCCCAGCAGCTCGGCGAGCAGCCGGGAGTCGAGGGAGAGGGCGGCGGCGCGGCGCTCGGCGAGCGGCGAGTCGCCCTCGTAGAGGTACTGCGCGACATAGCCGAAGAGCAGTGAGCGGGCGAACGGCGAGGGATCGCTGGTGGTGACCTCGACCACGCGGACGCGGCGGGATTCGATGTCGCCCATCAGCTCGGTCAGCCCGGGCACGTCGAAGACGTCCTGGAGACATTCGCGCACCGCCTCCAGCACGATCGGGAAGGAGCCGAACTCCGATGCCACCTGGAGAAGTTGAGCCGCGCGCTGCCGCTGCTGCCACAGGGGGGTGCGCCTGCCGGGATCGCGTCGCGGCAGCAGCAGGGCCCGGGCGGCGCACTCGCGGAAGCGGGCGGCGAACAGGGCCGAGCCGCCGACCTGGTCGGTGACGATCTGCTCGACGTCGCCCTTGTCGAACAGGACGTCGGAGACGCCGACCGGTGGCTCGCCGGAGTCGAAGGCGCCGCCGCCGCCCGATGGCGGCCGCGTCTCAGGGGTCTCATCGGGCTGCTCCGCCAGCAGGTCCAGGCCCATCAGGTCGGCGTCGGGCAGTCGCAGCACGAGACCGTCGTCGGCGTGCATGACCTGCGCGTCCATGCCGTACCGCTCGGTGAGGCGGGCGCCGAGGGCCAGCGCCCAGGGGGCGTGCACCTGGGCGCCGAAGGGTGAGTGCACGACGATGCGCCAGTCACCGAGCTCGTCGCGAAAGCGCTCGACCACGATCGTACGGTCGTCCGGGAGGTGACCGCAGGCGGTGCGCTGCTCCTCGAGGTAGCCGAGCAGATTGCCGACGGCCAGCGTGTCGAGCCCGGCGGCGGCCAGCCGGTCCCGTGCGGCCTCCGGAGCGAGGGAGCCGATCTCGCGGAGGAACGCGCCCAGCGCGCGGCCCAGCTCCAGCGGGCGGCCCAGCTGGTCTCCCTTCCAGAACGGCAGCCGCCCCGGCACGCCTGGCGCCGGCGAGACCAGAACGCGGTCGCGGGTGATGTCCTCGATCCGCCAGGAGGTGGTGCCCAGCGTGAAGACGTCGCCCACCCGCGACTCGTAGACCATCTCCTCGTCCAGCTCGCCGACCCGGCCGCCGCCCTTCTTCGGGTCGGCCCCGGCCAGGAAGACGCCGAACAGGCCCCGGTCCGGGATGGTGCCCCCCGAGGTGACGGCCAGCCGCTGCGCGCCGGGCCTGCCGCTGACCGTGCGCGCCACCCGGTCCCACACCAGCCGGGGGCGCAACTCCGCGAAGGCGTCGGAGGGATAGCGGCCGGCGAGCATGTCCAGCACCGCCTGGTACGCCGACTCGGGGAGCGAGGAGAAGGGCGCGGCACGGCGGACGAGCAGCAGCAGCTCGTCCACGTCCCAGGTGTCCAGCGAGGTCATCGCGACCAGCTGCTGGGCCAGCACGTCGAGCGGGTTCGCGGGGATGCGCAGGGCCTCGATGGCGCCTTCGCGCATCCGCTCGGTGACGACGGCGGACTGGACGAGGTCACCGCGGTACTTGGGGAAGACCACCCCGGCCGAGACCGCCCCCACCTGGTGTCCGGCGCGGCCCACGCGCTGCAGTCCGGAGGCGACGGACGGCGGTGACTCGACCTGCACGACCAGGTCCACCGCCCCCATGTCGATGCCGAGTTCCAGGCTGGAGGTGGCGACCACGGCGGGCAGCCTGCCCGACTTCAGCTCCTCCTCCACCTGGGCGCGCTGCTCCTTGGAGACCGAGCCGTGATGGGCGCGGGCGAGCAGCGGCGGCGCGCCCTTGGCCGCTCCCGCCTCGGCCATGACCTCGGCGGGTGAGTGGTGCTCGGGCATGGGCTCGCCGGTCGCGCGCTCGTACGCGATCTCGTTGAGCCGGTTGCACAAGCGCTCGGCGAGGCGGCGGGAGTTGGCGAAGACGATCGTGGATTGGTGCCCCTGGACGAGATCGGCGATGCGTTCCTCGACCGACGGCCAGATGGAGGGCTTTCCGCCGCCGCCGGGGCCGCCGGCACCCGGACCGCCGCTGTCCTGGGCGGGAGAGCTGCCCAGCTCTCCCATGTCCTCCACCGGCACCACCACCGACAGGTCGAACTCCTTGCCGGAGGGCGGCTGCACGACGGTCGCCTTGCGCTGCGGCGAGAGGAAGCGGGCCACCTCGTCCACGGGCCGTACGGTCGCGGACAGCCCGATCCGCCGGGCCGGCCGGTCGAGCAGCTGGTCCAACCGCTCCAGGGAGAGCGCCAGATGGGCGCCCCGCTTCGTCCCGGCAACGGCGTGCACCTCGTCCAGGATCACCGTCTCCACGCCGGACAGGGCGTCCCGGGCGGCGGAGGTGAGCATCAGGAACAGCGACTCGGGGGTGGTGATCAGGATGTCGGGCGGCCGTCGGGCCAGCGAGCGGCGTTCGGTGGCAGGAGTGTCGCCGGAGCGGATGCCGACCCGGATGTCGGGTTCGGGCAGCCCGAGCCGCAGGGCCTCCTGGCGGATGCCGGTCAGCGGACTGCGCAGATTGCGCTCCACGTCGACGGCGAGCGCCTTGAGGGGCGATACGTACAGCACGCGGCAGCGCTTGACCGGGTCGGCGGGCGGCGGAGCGGAGGCGAGCTGGTCCAGCGAGGCCAGGAAGGCGGCCAGCGTCTTCCCGGACCCGGTGGGGGCGACGACGAGCGCGTCGGACTTCTCGGCCAGCGCACGCCACGCCCCGGCCTGGGCGGCTGTGGGCGCGCTGAAGGCACCCGTGAACCAGGCCCGGGTCGCGGGCGAGAA
>NZ_JBOHCV010000059.1:0-3111 GCF_050698815.1 Streptomyces sp. | reverse complement strand
GCGCGGGCCCTCGAGTCCGAAGCCCTCGGCGAGGACGGCGGCGCCCGCGCCGCCGCGCCCGCCGGAGCCGACTGGTTCGCCCATGACCGCTGCCTCCCCGTCACCTGAATTGAACTGACCGGTCAGTTCAAAGTATCGCAGCACCGGCGAGGGGGTTTTCGGGGGATGCGGAGGCTGTTCGCGCAGGTCGGGACGGTTTGTCAGTGGCATGCATCACGATGTGCACATACGGCCGATTCATCGGAAGCGTCAGACGACGACTGGAGGTTGGTTCCCGTGCAGCGACCCTCTCGGGGAGCGCCCCCGAACTCCCCGCGCCCCAACTCCCTCCCGCCGAGCGCCCCGCCCCCGGGCGACGTACACCCCGTGCTGCGCCGCGCGGCCGCACCGCCCGCCGCGCTCGACCTGCTCGCGCAGGCACAGCACGGGCTGGACGAGGCCACGGCGATGGAGACGCCGAACGAGCGGTATGCCACCGCACACCTGGCCGCGCTCCGCACCGCCGCGGCCGTGCTCGCCGTGCGCGGCAGACCCGAGACGAACGCGCGGCGCAGGCGGGCCATCCGCAGCGCCTGGGAGGTGCTCCCGGAGGCGGCACCCGAACTGGCGGAGTGGAGCGTCCTGTTCGCCTCCGGTGCAGCCAAGCGTGCCCTCGCCGAGGCGGGCATACAGGGCGCGGCCACCCGGCGCGACGCCGACGACCTGATCCGTGAGACCGGGGTCTTCCTGCGCCTGGTGGAGCGCATGCTGGTGTCCCAGCCCGCGTTGCCGCAGCCGCGCGTCGCCCCTGTCGACGAGGAACCTGCCGGGCCTGGCCCCGCAGCCGCGTCAACGGCACGTCCCCCGGGCCGGATACGCCCGCCCCGCGCGCGCCCGGAGAGCCGGCGGCCGCGCGCGGGGTGACCCCGGCGAGGAGACGCGGGGTGGCCCCGGTGAGGAGAGTGCTGCGCGCCGCCCGCAAGCCGTTACGACCGTGCCCGCGGCGGAGCTCGTAGGCCATAAGGTGGGGCCTGCCAGCCCCTGAGCCGCCGAGGAGCACCACCATGTCCCGCCCCAGCGCATCCGTCCGTACCGCCGCGGTCTGGGAGGTACTGCAAGGCGCCCTCGACCAGCGGGTCAAGGCGAGCGCCCGTGACACGCTGGACGTACTCGACACCGGCGGCGGCACCGGCAACTTCGCGGTCCCGGTGGCCAGGCTCGGTCACCGTGTCACCGTCGTCGACCCGAGCCCCAACGCGCTGTTCGGGCTGGAGCGCCGCGCCGCCGAGGCCGAGGTGGCGGACCGGGTGCGTGGTGTGCAGGGCGACGCCCACGGCCTCTTCGACGTCGTCGATCGCGGCGGCTACGACGTGGTCCTCTGCCACGGCGTGCTCGAGCACGTCGACGACCCCGCCGAGGGGCTGCGCAACGTCGTTGCCGCGCTGCGCCCCGAGGGCGGCACCCTGAGCCTGCTCGCCGCCGGACTCGGCGGCGCCGTGCTCAGCCGCGCCCTCGCCGGTCACTTCACCGAAGCCCGGCAGGCTCTCACCGCACCCGACGGCCGCTGGGGCGAGAGCGACCCGATGCCGCGGCGCTTCACCGCCGAGCAGCTGACCGCCCTGGTCGTCGCCACCGGCCTGGAGATCGCCGCGGTGCACGGCGTCCGCGTCTTCGCCGACCTGGTCCCCGGATCGCTGGTGGACACCGAGCCGGACGCCGCGGAGGCCCTGGCCCGGCTGGAGACGGCCGCCTCGGAGCTGCCCGCCTTCCAGGCGGTCGCGAGTCAGCTGCATGTCCTCGCTGAGGCGCGGTACCACGAGGGTGAGCCGGCACCGTCCGGCGACAAGTGACCGGGCAGTAAGTCCGGTGGACCGGAGGTCACCCGATCAGCTGTTGACCGCCGTATGATCGAGGCACACCGCTCGGCATGGCGGGAAGGGGGTGCGGGAATGCACGGATGGACAGTCCCGCGCCGACGTCCGGCATCTCGGTCCTGGTGGGAGGAATTGGCGCAGAGGGGCGGGTTTCACGGGGACGATTCCCTGCCTATTCTTGAAAGGTCGCATCCGGTCGCCCCCGCGACCGACGAGTAGGAGGACGCCGTGCCGCTCTCTGAGCACGAGCAGCGCATGCTCGAGCAGATGGAGCGAGCGCTGTACGCCGAAGATCCCAAGTTCGCGACAGCGCTCGAGGGAAGTGAGCTGCGCAGGTACACCCGCAGGCGGGTCTACCAGGCGGTCGCTGGCTTTCTGATGGGCATCGCCCTGCTCATGGCCGGAATGGTCGCGCAGCAGATCTGGATCAGTGTCGTGGGTTTCCTCGTCATGCTCGGCTGTGCCGTGCTGGCGGTCACGGGCTGGCGCAAGGCTCCCAAGAACGGTGAGCAGCAGGAGCAGGGCGGTGCAGCCCAAGGCGGCACCGGGAGCGGTGCGGCAGCCGGGGGCACGTCCCCCGGCGCTGCCGGGGAGACCCCGACCCGGGCCGCCAGACCGAAGGGGAGCCGGCAGCCCCGGCCACGCCGCTCGATGATGAACCGCATCGAGGAGCGCTGGCAGCGGCGCCGGGACGAGGGCCGCTAGTGCCCCTCCTGGCGAGCTTTGCCCTGTCGCGCCGCCCATCACGCACTCCCCCTGGCTCCTCCCCCTGGCTGCGCCGGGAGGTGCCCCCAGGGGGGACCCCCAGCGGTGGCCGAAAGCCCTGGTAGCTCCGCTACAAGGACTTCCGGCCGCCTTGCGATCGCGTCCCCTGGGCCTGCGGCCCGGGGAGACCCCATGCTGGACGACGCTCCTCAACGGGCAAACGTTGCCGGTCCCCCTGCCCGGGCGGTCTTCGGACGGGACCTGCCGCTGGGCCGTGGCGTGACGGCACCGGCCTCTCCCTGAGGCCGGTCGCCGCGTCTGCCTTCGCCTACTTCGCGAAGCGCACGCGCAGCGCGCCCCGCCACCGCTCACGGGCCCTCGACCACCGCCGTGACACTCGCCACATCACCCGAATGGTCGAGGGCGGCAGGAGCAGTGCCCGCACCCGCAGGCCGCGTGGCGCCGCCGTCCTCAGCGCGTCCCGCACCAGGCGTACGTCCGCCGCCACCCCGGTCTCCGGCCGCGGCCGGGGCGCGTACAGCACGTGCTCCAC
>NZ_JBOHCV010000058.1:0-6414 GCF_050698815.1 Streptomyces sp. | reverse complement strand
CCGGAGAGGAGCCGGACGCGGTGGCGCGTGCCGCGTACGAGGGCGCCCGTACCGCGCTGTCGGAGACGACCGGACAGCTGGACGTGCTGCGCCGGGCCGGGGTGGTCGACGCCGGTGGCAGCGGCCTGGTCGCGGTGCTCGGCGCCCTGGCCGACGCGCTGACGGACCCCGGCACCCCGCTCCGGTCCCGCGAAATCCTGGAGCTGCACGGTCCGCCCGACGGCGGCCCGTCGGACGTGCCCGGGGCGGCCGGACCGGAGGGCGGACCGTCGTACGAGGTGATGTATCTCCTCGAGTCCGGCGACGCGGCGGTCGCCGCCCTGCGGGAACGCTTGGACGGCCTCGGCGACTCGCTCGTCGTCGGCGGCGGTGACGGACTGTGGAGCGTGCATGTGCACGTCGACGACGCCGGCGCGGCCGTGGAGGCGGGCATCGGTGCGGGCCGGCCGTACCGGGTCCGCATCACCCACCTCAGTCCGGAGACCCACGGCGGCCCGTGCGCGCCCGCTTCCGCCGCCGCTGACGCCGATGAAATCGTCCGCGCCGTCGTCGCCGTCGTGCACGGGGACGGGCTGGCGGGGCTGTGCGAGGAGGCCGGGGCGGTGGTCCTGCGGGCGAAGGCCGGGGAGAAGGAGGCCGTCGACAGTGACGCCCTGCTGGCGGCGGTACGGGCGACCGGGGCCCACGAGGTCGTGCTGCTGCCCAACGACACCGAGCTGCACCGCCCGGCGGCCCGTGCCGCCGAGGCGGCCCGCGGCCCCGCGCTCGGCGTGCGTGTCGCCGTCGTCCCCACCCGTGCCGCCGTGCAGGGCATCGCCGCCCTCGCCGTGCACCAGCCGGACCGCCGTTTCGACGAGGACGTCGTCGCCATGACGGCCGCCGCCGGAGCCACCCGCTACGGCGAAGTGACCTTCGCCGAGCACCGGGCCTGGACCATGGCGGGCGTCTGCCAAGCCGGCGACGTACTCGGCCTGGTGGAGGGCGACGTGGCGGTGATCGGCGGCGACGTCACGGAGACGGCGGTCGACGTACTGGAGCGGATGCTCGCGGCCGGCGGGGAAATGGTCACCCTGGTGCTCGGCGAGGGGGCACCACAGGGGCTGGCGGAGCGGCTGGCGGAAGAGGTGCGGCGCGGCCATCTCGCCGTCGACACGGTGGTGCACGAGGGACGGCAGCACTCGGCGCCGCTGCTGATCGGCGTCGAATAGCCCGGTCCTGTCGCACCCATGGTGTGCAATGGGGCTCGTGCCCCCGCTCGACGAATCCCTGACGAAGATCCTCGGCGGCAACACCGCGAAGGTGCTGGCCGCCCATCTCGACCTGCACACGGTCGGCGACCTGCTCCACCACTATCCCCGGCGGTACGAGGAGCGGGGGCAGCTGACCCGGCTGGCCGACCTGCCGCTGGACGAGCACGTGACCGTGGTCGCCGAGGTCGCCAGGGCCACCGTGCACCAGTTCAGGCGGGGCAAGGGCCAACGGCTCGAAGTGGTCCTCACCGACGGCAGCGGACAGCTCCAGCTGGTCTTCTTCGGGCGGGGCATCTTCACGCCGCACAAGGAGCTGCTGCCGGGCCGCAGGGCGATGTTCGCGGGCAAGGTCGGCGTCTTCAACGGCCGCCTCCAGCTGGCACATCCGCAGTACGAAACGCTCGACGCGGAGGACGGCGACGAGAACATCGACGCCTTCGCCAACCGGCTGATCCCGATCTACCCGGCCGTGGCGCAGATGGCCTCCTGGAAGATCGCCAACGCCGTGGCGGTGGTGCTCGGTTCGATGGCGGCGACCCGCTGGGACGGTCTGCTGGACCCGCTGCCGTCCGATATCCGCGAGGAGCGGGGGCTGATCGCCCTGCCGGAGGCCTTCGAGAAGGTGCACGCACCGCGCACCAGGGCGGATGTGGCCGTGGCGCGGGAGCGGCTGAAATGGGACGAGGCGTTCATCCTGCAGGTCGCACTGGCCCGCCGCCGGGCGGCCGACGCCCAGCTGCCCGCCGCGCCTCGCGTCCCGGTGCCGGACGGCCTGCTGGACGCCTTCGACGCCAGGCTGCCCTTCACCCTCACCGACGGGCAGCGGCACGTGAGCCGTGAGATCTTCACCGACCTGGCGGCCGAACACCCCATGCACCGGCTGCTGCAGGGCGAAGTGGGCTCCGGCAAGGCCCAGCCGCTGGACGCGCTCGTGCTCACGCCAAGCGGTTTCCGGCCGATGGGGACGATCGGGGCCGGGGACGAAGTGGTCACCCCCTCGGGCGAGTTGGCTCCGGTGGCCGGGGTCTTTCCGCAGGGCGAGCGCGACGTCTGGCGCCTGGTGCTGTCGGACGGCAGCACCGTCGAATGCGACGACGAACACCTGTGGCTGGTGGGGACGTCGCAGGCCTGGCAGCGCGGCGCCGACCCGGAAGTGCTGACCACGCGCGAGATCAGGACCGGCCTCCGCACGGACGACGGCGCCCCGAAGTGGTATCTGCCGCGGGCGGTTCCGGTGGATCTCGCGGCCGGCGCGGACCTGCCGCTCGATCCCTACGAGACGGGCCTGCGGCTCGTCGGCGGCAGCGGTGACGGCGGTGACGGCAGCACCCCCCAGAGCGTTCCCCGCGCGTACCGGGACAACTCCGTCAAGAACCGGCTCGCGCTGCTCCAGGGGCTGCTGGACGCGGGAGGCAGGGTGGCGGTGAACGGGCGCGGCATCTCCTTCCGTTCACCGTCCCCGGCGCTCGCCGACGACATCGCGTGGCTGGTCCGCTCCCTCGGCGGGCGAGCGCGCGTCGCGCCGGCGGGGGCCGGCGCGGAGGTGTCGCTGGCGCTGCCGGGAGAGCACGCGCCGTTCCGTTCGGAGGCCAAGCTGGCCCGTTGGGTGCCCGAGGAGGAGCCCTCGGCGTTCCGCCGCGGCATCCGGGCCGTGGAGTACGTGGGCCGCAAGCAGGTCCAGTGCATCAGCGTGCGGCACCCGGACCGGGCCTATGTGACCGACAACTTCACGGTCACGCACAACACCATGGTGGCGCTGCGGGCGATGCTGACCGTGGTCGACAGCGGCGGCCAGGCCGCGCTGCTCGCCCCCACCGAGGTCCTCGCGCAACAGCACCACCGTTCCATCACGGGGATGATGGGGGAGCTGGCCGAGGGAGGCATGCTGGGCGGCGCCGAGCAGGGCACCAAGGTCGTGCTGCTCACCGGCTCCATGGGCGCCGCGGCCCGCCGCCGGGCCCTGCTCGACCTGGTCACCGGCGAGGCCGGGATCGTCATCGGCACGCACGCCCTGATCGAGGACAAGGTCGGCTTCCACGACCTCGGCCTCGTCGTCGTGGACGAGCAGCACCGGTTCGGCGTCGAGCAGCGCGACGCCCTTCGCTCCAAGGGCAAGCAGCCCCCGCACCTGCTGGTGATGACGGCGACCCCCATCCCGCGGACCGTCGCCATGACGGTCTTCGGCGACCTGGTGACCTCCGTGCTCGACCAGCTCCCGGCCGGGCGCTCGCCCATCGCCAGCCACGTGGTGCCCGCCCACGACAAGCCGCACTTCCTGGCCCGTACCTGGGAGCGGGTACGCGAGGAGACCGAGGCCGGACACCAGACGTACGTGGTCTGCCCGCGCATCGGCGACGAGGAGGAGCCCGGCGCCAAGGGCAAGGCCGCGGACGGGGAGGCCGGCGGGGCGGAGGGGGAGCGGCGCCCGCCGCTGGCCGTACTCGACATCGTCGCCGAGCTGAGTGCGGGCCCGCTCGCCGGACTGCGGGTCGCGGCGCTGCACGGGCGGATGCACCCCGACGCCAAGGACGAGGTGATGCGGCGGTTCGCCGGGGGAGAGGTCGACGTGCTCGTCGCCACCACCGTCATCGAGGTCGGCGTCGACGTGCCCAACGCCACCGTCATGGTCATCATGGACGCCGACCGGTTCGGCGTCTCCCAGCTGCACCAGCTGCGCGGCCGCGTCGGCCGGGGTGCGGCGCCCGGCCTGTGCCTGCTGGTCACCGAGGCACCGGAGGCGGCCCCCGCCCGCGCCCGGCTGGCGGCCGTCGCGGGCACCCAGGACGGCTTCGAACTGTCCCGCATCGACCTGGAGCAGCGCCGCGAGGGCGACGTGCTGGGCCAGGCGCAGTCCGGGGTCCGCTCGTCGCTGCGGATGCTCGCCGTGATCGAGGACGAGGACGTCATCGAGGCGGCACGGGAGAAGGCGACGGCCGTCGTCGCCGCCGATCCGGAGCTGGCGCGGCTGCCGGAGCTGCGTACGGCGCTGGCCGCCCTCCTGGACCAGGAGCGGGAGGACTACCTGGACAAGGGGTGAGAGGCGGGTGCCGCGGGCCGGGAGCCGGGGGCGGGCCGCAGGCGCGGTGCCCGGCCGTGGCGCGTGTGAGGGGGGACCCGTGGGATCCTCGACCTCGAGTAGTGGGACAGCACGGACGAAGGGGTTCGCACCATGACCCGCGTGATCGCAGGCGCCGCCGGCGGACGACGGCTGACGGTGCCGCCGGGCCAGGGCACCCGCCCCACCTCGGACCGGGCGCGCGAGGGGATGTTCTCCAGCTGGGAGGCTCAGCTGGGCGGCGCCGCCGCCTGGGACGGTGTCCGGGTGCTCGACCTGTACGGCGGTTCAGGCGCCGTCGGCCTGGAGGCGCTCTCGCGCGGGGCCGCGCACGTACTCCTGGTCGAGGCGGACGCGCGGGCGGCCCGCACCATCGAGCACAACGTCCGCGCGCTCGGCCTGCCCGGCGCCGAGGTCCGGCACGCCAAGGCCGAGCAGATCCTCGCGGGACCGGCTCCCGACGACCCCTACGATCTGGTCTTCCTCGACCCGCCCTACGCCCTCGCCGACGACCGGCTGCGGGAGATTCTGCTCACACTCCGGTTCCGGCACTGGCTCACCGGCGATGCGCTCGCCACCGTGGAGCGCGGCACCAGGGGCGGCGAATTCCGCTGGCCCGAGGGGTTCGAGGGACTGCGGTCCCGGCGATACGGCGAGGGCACGCTCTGGTACGGTCGCGCCGCTGTACGGGGAGTTGCATCCCCGTCATGCTGACCTCTTCCGGGGATGCCTCACCGTCCCCCGACCGTCCGGAGAGTGAGGAAACGCCAGTGCGTCGCGCAGTCTGTCCGGGGTCCTTCGACCCCATCACCAATGGACATCTCGACATCATCGGCCGCGCCTCCAAGCTCTATGACTCGGTCTATGTGGCCTTGATGATCAACAAGTCCAAGCAGGGCCTCTTCTCCGTGGCGGAGCGGATCGACCTCATCGAGGAGGTCACCGAGGCGTTCGGCAACGTACGGGTGGAGGCCTACCACGGCCTGCTCGTCGACTTCTGCAAGGACCGGGACATCCCCGCCATCGTCAAGGGTCTGCGCGCCGTCTCCGACTTCGACTACGAGCTGCAGATGGCCCAGATGAACAACGGCCTCTCCGGCGTCGAGACGCTCTTCGTACCGACCAACCCCACCTACAGCTTCCTCTCCTCCAGCCTGGTCAAGGAGGTCGCCACCTGGGGCGGGGACGTCTCCCATCTGGTCCCCGAACCGGTCCTGCGCGCCCTGGCCGAGCGGCTGACGTAGGGGCGCCCGGGGCGCCCCGGGGCCCGGGGGATCCCAACGCCACGTCCCACCACCCGCTTTCGGCATCGGCTGTCGGGCCGGCGCCCACTGGCCGTACAGTCGCTCTCGTGGACGTTCAGCAGAAACTCGACGAGATCGTGACGACAGTGGACAGCGCGCGCTCGATGCCCATGTCGGCATCTTGCGTGGTGAACCGAGCCGAACTGCTCGCCATGCTCGAAGACATGCGGCAGTCGCTCCCCGGCTCGCTCGCCCAGGCCCAGGAACTGCTCGGCGGCCGGGAGCAGATGGTCGCCGAGGCGCAGGCCGAGGCGCAGCGCATCATCGAGTCGGGGCACGCGGAGCGCGGCTCGCTGGTCTCCGGTACGGAGGTCGTGCGCCAGGCACAGGCGGAGGCCGACCAGCTCCTCGCCCAGGCTCGCCAGGAGGCCGCCGAGATCCGCACCGAGGTCGACGACTACGTCGACAGCAAACTCGCCAACTTCGAGGTCGTGCTCAGCAAGACCATCGGTTCCGTCGAGCGCGGGCGCGACAAGCTGCTGGGCAGCGGCCCGGGCTCCGAGGAGTGGAACGAGGAGTACGCCGAGGACGCGCCCGAGCGCTCCACCGACCCCCAGGAACTGCGGGAGCGCGCCGACGCCTATGTCGACACCAGGCTCGGCTCCGTCTCGGCCGTGCTCGCCAAGACCCTGGAAGCGGTGGGCAGGGGCCGTGTGAAGCTGCTGGGCCACCGTCCGGCCGACGATCTGGGCGCCCACATGGAGGCCCAGGACGCCGCCGCCGGCGCCCGGGACGGGCACACCAGCGACGCGGACTTCATGGCGGGCCTGGCCGCGCCGGCGGCCTCCGACGCGGCCCCGCCGGC
>NZ_JBOHCV010000057.1:0-8609 GCF_050698815.1 Streptomyces sp. | reverse complement strand
CGCCGGCTCACTGCCAGGGCCAGGGAGAACAGGGCCGGCCTGGCCTTCGTCACGCCCACCGTGGTGGTCGTGTTCGTCGTCGTCGTGCTGCCCATCCTGTGGACCGTGCTGCTCGCGTTCCAGCAGGCGAGGCTCGTCGACATCCAGGGCATGAGCCTGCTGGGCAACTGGTCGCTGGAGAACTTCGGTGACGTCTTCGGCTCGCCCGGCTTCTGGACCAGCCTGTGGACCACGCTGCTCTACACCGTCGGTGCGACAGCAGGCTCCATCCTGCTCGGTCTGATCGCCGCACTCGCGCTGCGCAAACCCTTCCGGGGCCGCGGCCTGGTGCGCGGCTCCATGCTGCTGCCGTACGTGGCGCCCGTCGTGGCCGTCGCGTTCGTCTGGGAGATCGCGCTCAGCCCGCAGTTCGGCATCGTCAACGAGTGGGGTGCCAAGCTGCTCGGCTGGGACGAGCCGATCGCGTTCCTGTCCACCCGCTCCTATGAAGTCTCACTGTTCGGACTGCACTTCGAGCTCCCGCTGGCGATGCTGACAGTGATCGCCTTCGAGACCTGGCGCTACTTCCCCTTCGCCTTCCTGTTCCTGCTCGCCCGGCTCCAAGCCGTGCCGGACGGCCTCGAGGAGGCCGCGAAGGTGGACGGAGCCGCGCCGACCCAGCGCTTCCGGCACGTGCTGCTGCCGCAGCTGATGCCCGTCATGGCGCTGCTGTGCGTCCTGCGCTTCATCATGACGTTCAACAAGTTCGACGACATCTATCTGCTGACCGGCGGCGGTTCCGGTACGGACGTGGTGGCGGTACGGGTCTACGAATTCCTCACCGCCCGCTTCGACGTGGGCGCCGCCGCGGCCCAGGCGCTCGTACTCGCCGTGGTCCTCATGGTGCTGCTGGGCCTGTACTTCACGTTCTTCGGCAAGAAGGTCCAGGAGGAGTCGGCATGAGCCGCGCCGCGCAATCGACCATGAGCCGGGCCCAGTTCGAGGAGCGGCTGTTCGGGGTGCTCCGCTGGGTCGTGATCGCCTTCCTGGCGCTGATCACGCTGGTGCCCTTCTACTACATGCTGCTGCTGTCGGTGAAACCCATCGACGCGCTGCTCCTCGACCCCGGACGGCTGTGGGTGAGCACCAAGGAGTTCACCCTGAGTACCTATGAGGAAGTGCTCAAGCCGACCTCCGAGGGCGGCCAGGGCTTCCTGGACATGCTCTACAACTCCGCGCTCGCCTCCATCGGCGCCGTGGTGCTCACCCTGCTCGCCGCCATCCCCGGCTCGTACGCGGTGAGCCGGCTGCGGTTCTTCGGCGGACGGCACCTGAGCGCACTCTTCCTCGCGGTCTACCTCTTCCCGGCGACGCTGCTGGCGGTGCCGCTCTTCGTGATGTTCGCGAAGATGGGACTCCAGGGCAGCCTCGTGGGGCTCGCGATCGTGTACATCGCACAGACCGTGCCGGTGTCGATCTACATGCTGCGGAACTACTTCAGCACCATTCCCTTCAGCATCGAGGAGGCTGCCGCCCTGGACGGGTGCTCGCGGCTGCAGACGATCCGCAAGGTCGTACTGCCGCTCGCGGCGCCCTCGTTGATGGCGACCGGGCTCTACATCTTCATGATCGCGTGGAACGAGTTCCTTTTCGCGCTCCTCTTCCTCGCCGCGACTCCCGAGAGCTGGACCGTCTCCCTCGGACTGCAGCAGCTGGCCAACGGCATCGAAGTGTCCAAGACCGTATTGATGGCAGGATCGGTCGTGCTGACCATCCCCGTGGTCCTCCTCTTCCTCGCAGCGGAACGGCTGTTGACCGAGGGCCTGACCGGCGGCGCGGACAAGAGCTGAGGAGAGCAAGGCGAGCATGACCGGGAACCAGGCGAGTGCGGGGCATCTGCTGGGGCTGATCCGCGACGGCCGGGCCACCACCCGCGGCGCCCTCCAGCGAGCCACCGGGCTCTCCCGCTCCACCGTCGGGCACCGGCTGGACCAGCTCTTCGCGGCGGGCTGGCTGCGCGAGGGCGCGGCGGCGCCGACCGAGGGCTCCACGGGCGGACGGCCCTCCGCCCGGCTGGAGTTCGCGGCGGAGCACGCCGTCGTACTCGCGGCGGACCTGGGCACGCGGGACGCCACCGCGGCAGTGGTCGATCTGGCGGGCACCGTCCTTGCCGAGCGGTCCGGCGAGCTGCTGATCGGGGACGGGCCCAGCCAGGTGCTCGACCGGCTCGCGCAGTGGTTCGCTGCGCTGCTGAAGGACACCGGCACCGCTCCCGAACTGGTCTGCGGCATCGGCCTGTCCGTGCCGGGCCCCGTCGACTGGGTCTCCGGCGTCGTCGTCCAGCCGCCGATCATGCCGGGCTGGGACGGCTACCCGATCCGGCAGCGGCTGCAGGAGGTGTACGCCGAACACGTCAGTGCGGGCGGCGGCCCCGTGCCCGTACTCCTCGACAACGACGCCAACGTGATGGCGTACGCCGAACAGCGCGCCGGCCACCGGGACTGCGCGGCCTTCCTGCTCGTCAAGGTCTCCACCGGGATCGGCGCGGGCGTCGTCGTGGACGGCCAGCTGTACCGGGGCATCGACGGCGGCGCGGGCGACATCGGCCACATCCGGCTGCACGACTGCCCGGACGCGCTGTGCATGTGCGGCTCCTACGGCTGCCTCGCCGCCGTCGCCAGCGGCCGCGCCCTCGCCAGGCAGCTGTCCGACGCGGGCACCGCGACGAGTTCGGTCAAGGGCGTACGCGACCACCTCGCCGCCGGGCACCCCGACGCGGTACGGCTCGCGCGGGACGCCGGGCGCCGGGTCGGCGAAGTGCTGGTCACCGTCGTGACGCTGCTCAATCCGGGAGTGCTGATGATCGCCGGCGATCTGGCGGGCACGCCGTTCGTCACCGGGGTGCGGGAGCTGCTGTATCAGCGCGCGATGCCCCGTACGACCGCGCACCTGAGCGTCGTCACCTCGCAGCTCGGTGAGCGGGCGGGGATCGCGGGAGCCGCCGCGATCGTCGTGGAGGACCTCTACTCCCCGGACCGCGCGGACGCCCGGCTCGCCGCCCTCCTCGGCTGAGCGGCACGAGCACCCCTGACCGTTCACCGAGCACGAAGGAGCCACCCGTGACCGAGCCCTGGACCGACGACCCGGTACGGGTCGGCCTCGTCGGCGCCGGACCCTGGGCCCGCGCCATGCACGCCCGGATGCTGGCCGCCGGGCCGGAGACCGTCCTGAGCTCCGTATGGGCGCGCAGGCCCGAGGCCGCGGCCGAGGTCGCCGCGCGGTACGGGGCACGGGCCGCCGCCTCCTTCGACGAACTCCTCGAAGGCTGCGAGGCCGTGGCCTTCGCCGTGCCGCCCGCCGTGCAGGCGGAGCTGGCCGTACGGGCGGCCCGGGCCGGCCGGGCGCTGCTGCTGGAGAAGCCGCTCGGACCCGACCTGACCGCGGCCCGCGCCGTCGCGGACGCGGTGGCGGAGAGCGGCGCCGTCTCCCAGCTGGTGCTGAGCAAGCGCTACCACCCCGCCACCCGCGACTTCCTCGCCCGCGCAGGGCGGTTGACGGTCACCGGCGCCCGTTCCTGCTATCTGCACGGCGCCTTCCTGGGGGGCGACCAGGCCACCGCCTGGCGGCTGGAGCACGGTGCGCTGCTGGACCTCGGCCCGCACCTGCTGGACCTGCTGGACCTGGCCGTCGGCCCCATCACCTCGGTGCGCGGTGCCGGTGACCCGCGCCGCTGGACCGAGCTGACCTGCGAGCACGAGGGTGGTGCGACGAGCCAGGCGTCGCTGTCGGGAGCGGTCCGGCTGCCTCGCGCCCGTACCCGGGTGGAACTGTACGGAGAGCGGGAGGAACTGGTCTACGACACCGCGGACATCGACCACGAGGAGTGCTGGCCGGTGCTGCGCCGGGAGTTCGCCACCGCGGTACGCACCGGCCGCGCCTCGGACATCGACGCCCGGCGCGGGCTGCGGCTCCAGGAACTGCTGGAGCAGGCGCTGCGGTGAGACGCGGGTCCGGATTCTGAGATCGAGGGTCCCTCTTCCGCGTGATTATCGCCACCTTGATCGGTGGTGTGCTCAGATGAGCGCTCAGTTGTGCGGTCAATAACTCCAAGGAGCGGTTCGAGACTTTACCGGCCCTAGATTCATCTCTCGAAGCGATCGATGACACAGGGTGATTGAGGACGGGAGGCCGATGACGAAACGGAGTGGTGTGTTCGGCTTGTGGAGATGATCTCTGCCGCTGGATGAGGCCGCCGTCACCTTCGATCCTCGGCGGACGGGTGGTTGCGGCCCTTTGGCGCACCGCTGGACGCGCCTCGGGGCCTTCGATCTGGGTACGCTCCCCGCCGTCAGGGCAGCCGTTCACGAGGGGTCGAGTCCCGTGCCGGATCACGATGTACAGCAGAAGTTCGTCTACGACTTCACTGAGGGCAACAAGGATCTCAAGGACCTCCTCGGCGGGAAGGGGGCCAACCTCGCCGAGATGACCAACCTCGGTCTCCCCGTCCCGCCGGGATTCACCATCACCACCGAAGCGTGCAAGGTCTACCTCGCCAGTGGTGACGAGCCGATGGCGCTCCGCGAACAGGTGGGCGCCCAGCTCGAGGCGCTGGAGCGGAAGATGGGCAAGCAGCTCGGCCAGGCCGACGACCCGCTGCTGGTCTCGGTGCGGTCCGGCGCGAAGTTCTCGATGCCCGGAATGATGGACACGGTGCTCAACATCGGGCTCTCCGACGCGTCCGTGCACGGGCTCGCCGCGCAGTCCGGTGACGAGCGGTTCGCATGGGACTCATACCGCCGCCTCATCCAGATGTTCGGAGACACGGTCCTGGGCATGGACGGCGAGGTCTTCGCCGAAGCGCTGGAGCAGGCCAAGCACGCCAAGGGCGCGGTCTCCGACGTCGAGCTGGACACGGCCGACATGCAGAAGCTGGCCGAACAGTTCAAGGGCCTGGTGCTGAAGGAGACCGGACGGGAGTTCCCGCAGGACGCGCGCGACCAGATGGACCTGGCCGTACGGGCCGTCTTCGACTCCTGGAACGGCGAGCGCGCCAAGCTCTACCGTCGCCAGGAGCGCATCCCGCACGACCTGGGTACGGCCGTGAACATCTGCTCGATGGTCTTCGGCAACCTCGGCCCCGACTCCGGCACCGGCGTCGCCTTCACCCGCGACCCCGCCACCGGACACCAGGGCGTCTACGGCGACTACCTGCAGAACGCGCAGGGCGAGGACGTCGTCGCCGGCATCCGCAACACGGTGCCGCTCGCCGATCTGGAGCAGCTGGACAAGCCGGCCTACGACGAGCTGATGCAGATCATGGAGACCCTGGAGACGCACTACCGGGACCTGTGCGACATCGAGTTCACCATCGAGCGCGGCAAGCTGTGGATGCTGCAGACGCGGGTCGGCAAGCGCACCGCCGCCGCGGCCTTCCGCATCGCCACCCAGCTCGTCGACCAGGGCCTGATCGACGAGGCCGAGGCGCTGCAGCGGGTCAACGGCAACCAGCTCGCGCAGCTGATGTTCCCCCGCTTCGACAGCAACGGCGGGGTCAAGGGCGCCGACCAGATCGGCTGGGGCATCGCCGCCTCGCCGGGCGCGGCCGTCGGCAAGGCCGTCTTCGACTCCTACACCGCCATCAAGTGGTCCCGCTCCGGTGAGAAGGTCATCCTCATCCGCCGCGAGACCAACCCGGACGACCTGGACGGCATGCTCGCCGCCGAAGGCATCCTCACCTCGCGCGGCGGCAAGACCTCGCACGCCGCCGTCGTCGCCCGCGGCATGGGCAAGACCTGTGTCTGCGGTGCGGAAGAGCTGGAGGTCGACACCAAGCGGCGCCGCCTGAAGGCCGCCGGGGGCCTCGTGATCGAGGAGGGCGACGTCGTCTCCATCGACGGCTCCACCGGCAAGGTGTACGCCGGTGAGGTGCCGGTCGTGCCGTCGCCGGTCGTGGAGTACTTCGAGGGCCGTATGCACGCGGGTGCCGACGACGCCGACGAGCTGGTCCAGGCGGTGCACCGGATCATGGCCTACGCCGACCGGGTCCGCCGGCTGCGGGTGCGGGCCAACGCCGACAACGCCGAGGACGCCTCCCGCGCCCGGCGGTTCGGCGCCCAGGGCATCGGCCTGTGCCGCACCGAGCACATGTTCCTCGGCGAGCGCCGCGAACTGGTCGAACGGCTCATCCTCGCCGACACCGAGAGCGAGCGGGAGGAGGCGCTGGACGCCCTGCTCCCGTTGCAGAAGGGCGACTTCGTCGAGCTGCTGGAGTCGATGGACGGGTTGCCGGTGACCGTACGGCTGCTGGACCCGCCGCTGCACGAGTTCCTGCCCGACATCACCGAGCTGTCGGTGCGGGTGGCGCTCGCCGAGTCCCGCAAGGACGCCAACGAGAACGACCTGCGGCTGCTCCAGGCCGTGCACCGGCTGCACGAGCAGAACCCCATGCTGGGGCTGCGCGGCGTGCGGCTCGGGCTGGTCGTGCCCGGGCTGTTCACGATGCAGGTACGGGCGATCGCCGAGGCCGCGGCCGAGCGCAGGGCGGGCGGCGGCGACGCGCGCGCGGAGATCATGATTCCGCTGGTGGGTACCGTGCAGGAGCTGGAGATCGTCCGCGAGGAGGCCGAGACGGTCATCGCGGAGGTGGAGCAGCAGCACGACGTCGAGCTGAACCTGACGCTGGGCACCATGATCGAGCTGCCGCGCGCCGCGCTGACGGCCGGCCAGATCGCCGAGTCCGCCGACTTCTTCTCCTTCGGCACCAACGACCTCACCCAGACCGTGTGGGCGTTCAGCCGGGACGACGTGGAGGCCAGCTTCTTCACCGCCTACCTGGAGAAGGGCATCTTCGGCGTCTCGCCGTTCGAGACCATCGACAGGGAGGGCGTCGGCGAACTCGTACGCCTCGCGGTGGAGGCGGGGCGGGCCACCCGGCCGGACCTCAAGCTCGGCGTGTGCGGTGAGCACGGCGGCGACCCGGAGTCGGTGCACTTCTTCCACGAGGTGGGACTGGACTACGTCTCCTGCTCGCCGTTCCGCATCCCGGTCGCCCGGCTGGAGGCGGGCCGCGCGGCGGCGTCCTGAGGCGCACCGGCCGTCCGGGACCGCGCCGCCCGCACAACCCTCACCGGCGGGCGCGCGGGCCCGGAACGGGAAGGGGGCGGTACCTTGTGCGGAGGTGCCGCCCCTCCCTTCCTGACCTGTGGGGTTACTTGTCGGTGTCGTCCACGGTGCGGCCGTCGAGGTGCTGCACCGGGCGGTTCGACTTGGGGTACAGGTCGTGGTAGGCGTCGACTTGGCCGGCGGTGACGGTGAGCGGCTTCTTGAAGACGACCCAATTGACGCTCTCGCTGCACGGCGGAGTGGTCAGAGAGCCGGCGTACTGGAACTCCGCCCGATCCTTGGGCACGAAGGAGTTCAGGTCGATGCCGCCATGGACCTTCGCCGTGGTGTTGTGCTTCTTCGGCAGGGACTTCCACAGCGAACCGAACGGGGAGTTCGCACCCTTCTGATCCATCAGCATGCTCAGGACCGCCACCCGGCCTTTCGCGTTCTTGTTGACGAAGTGCATCTCCATCGCGGTGCCCTTGTGGTCGATGGTGTGCTCGCTGGGCAGGTGGAAGTGGAACTGTTCCAGCTCGTAGGACGTACCAGCCATGCTGATCCGGTTCCCGCCCGCGACGTTGCCCTTTACGGTGTGCCCGTCGTTCTCCAGCTCAACGGTCGTCTTCCCGTAGTGGATGTCGACGTCCTTGCGGGCGTCGATGTGATGGGCCTTGCCGAGGTTGATCGGCGACTGGGCGTGCCCCTCCTTGCAGGTGGCGAACTCCTTGTTGATCGAATCCCAGTTGTCCGGCCCCTTCTTCCCCGAGTATCCCCAGCGCGCGGCAGCGCCCGGCGTCGCCTTGGGGCGGTGCTCCTTGTCCGGCGAGCTGTGCCAATCACCGGACGAGCAGCCGGTGACGAGAGCGCCGGCGGTTGCGATGACGGCCAGGGTGGGTGTCAAGCGACTCACGGCAGGTATTCCTTCAAGAGGAGATACAACAACCTTCAAGCTACGCAGGCGGCCCTGCCTTCATGCCCGTCCCGCGACCAGTTCACCCGACCGGGAACCCATGTTCGCGCGGCAGGCGAACTTCTCGGCCGGCAACGTACCCGCTGTTCAGCTGGGCCCGCGCCACCCCCCTTCGTCGTGCCCTCGCGGCTCACAGTTCCGCCCCGATCCGCTCGGCGGTGCGCAACAGCAGCGGGGCGAGTTCGGCGGCGCGTGCGTGGTCGAGGCGGGTGTTCGGCGCGGCCACCGTCACCGCCGCCACGCAGGTGCCGAACCGGTCCCGTACCGGGACGCCGACGCCGTGCACACCGATGACGCTCTCGTCGAGGTTGAGCGCGTACCCGCGCGCGCGGGTGACCCGGGCTGGCGCTGGTCACCGACGATCCGGCGGAGGCCCACCGGGCCCCGGCCGACCTGGCCGTGGTGGCCGAACTGCCCGCCTTCTGCACGGCCTTGGCCGAGCGCGCCGCCGGTACGGGCGGTACGGGCGGTGCGAGCAGTGCGAGCAGTGCCGGCGGTACGGGCGCGGGCCCCACCCCGCAGCCCGGAAGCGATCCCCGCCCGTACCGGCCAGCGC
>NZ_JBOHCV010000056.1:0-9322 GCF_050698815.1 Streptomyces sp. | reverse complement strand
GTCCGGCTCAACGCCGGACGGCGGGGCGGCCGCCGGTCCAGCCGCCTCAGCCGCCGAGGACGGCGGCCAGCTGCTCCAGGCCCCAGTCGAGGTCCTCCTTCGTCACGACCAGCGGCGGTGCGATGCGGATCGTCGAGCCGTGGGTGTCCTTGACCAGGACGCCGCGCTCCATCAGCTTCTCGGAGAGCTCACGGCCCGTGCCGTGCGCCGGGTCGATGTCCACGCCCGCCCACAGCCCGCGTCCGCGCACCGCGCGCACGGCCCCCTTGCCCACGAGCTTTCCCAGCTCCTGGTGCAGGTGTTCGCCCAGCTCCTTGGCCCGCTGCTGGTACTCGCCGGTGCGCAGCATCGCGACGACCTCGAGCGCCACCGCGCAGGCGAGCGGGTTGCCGCCGAAGGTGGAGCCGTGCTCGCCGGGCCGGTAGACGCCCAGCACGGCACGCGAGGAGACCACCGCGGAGACCGGTACGACGCCACCACCGAGCGCCTTGCCCAGTACGTACATGTCGGGGAGCACGCCCTCGTCCTCGCAGGCGAAGGTCGCGCCCGTACGCCCCAGCCCCGACTGGATCTCGTCCGCGATGAAGAGGACGTTCCGCGCCCGGGTCAGCTCGCGTACGCCCGCCAGGTAGCCGGGCGGCGGCACCAGTACGCCCGCCTCGCCCTGGATGGGCTCCAGCAGCACCGCCACGGTGTTCTCATCCACCGCGGCCTCCATCGCCGCGAGATCGCCGTAGGGGACGATCTCGAAGCCCGGCGTGTACGGGCCGAAGTCCGCGCGGGCCTCCTCGTCGGTGGAGAAGGACACCACGGTCGTCGTACGCCCGTGGAAGTTGTTCTCGGCGACCACGATCTTGGCTTGCCCGTCGGGCACGCCCTTGCTCCGGTAGCCCCACTTGCGGGCCGTCTTGACCGCCGTCTCCACGGCTTCCGCGCCGGTGTTCATCGGCAGCACCATCTCCATGCCGCACAGCTCCGCGAGCTGCTCGCAGAAGTCGCCGAACCGGTCGTGGTGGAAGGCGCGGGAGGTCAGGGTCACCCGGTCGAGCTGGGCCTTGGCCGCGTCGATGAGCCGCTGGTTGCGGTGCCCGAAATTGAGCGCCGAGTAGCCGGCGAGCAGGTCGAGATAGCGCCGCCCGCCGGTGTCCGTCATCCAGGCGCCCTCCGCCGAGGCGATGACGACGGGCAGGGGGTGGTAGTTGTGGGCGCTGCGCGCTTCCGCGGCGGCGATCAGCTCTTCCGAGGTGGACATCCGGGGTCTCCGTTCGTCTCGTGTGGTCCCGCGCCGTACGTACCCGAGCACGTTGTCCCGTGCCGACGACACGCGGTGCCTCTTTCTATCGTCCACCCACCGGTATGCGAAGAAACTTTGCAGCCGATCCTGCGCACGGCCGTACGCGCGGTGCCGGCGTAAGGGGCGACGCGGGGCCGGCGCGGACCGCTCGCCCGGCGATCTCCACGGTGCCCGAGGTCACCTCCGAACAGTGCACGGCGCCCGCCCGGGACCTGAGACAATGAGCACATGGCCAATGACCGTCCGCGTGTGCTCTCCGGGATCCAGCCGACCTCCGGCTCGTTCCACATCGGCAACTACCTGGGTGCCGTGCGCCAGTGGGTGGCGCTGCAGGAGAGCCACGACGCGTTCTACATGGTCGTCGACCTGCACGCGATGACCCTCCCGCAGGACCCGCGTCAGCTGCGGGACAACACCCGGCTCGCCGCGGCCCAGCTGCTGGCCGCCGGTCTCGACCCGGACCGCTGCACGGTCTTCGTGCAGAGCCACGTACCCGAGCACACCCAGCTGAGCTGGCTGATGGAGTGCCTGACGGGCTTCGGCGAGGCGTCCCGGATGACGCAGTTCAAGGACAAGTCCGCCAGGCAGGGCACGGACGCGACGTCGGTCGGGCTCTTCACCTACCCGATCCTGCAGGTCGCGGACATCCTGATCTACCAGGCCAACCAGGTCCCGGTCGGCGAGGACCAGCGCCAGCACATCGAGCTGACCCGGAATCTCGCGGAGCGGTTCAACGGCCGGTACGGCAAGACCTTCACCGTCCCGGAGCCCTACATCCTGCGCGAGACGGCGAAGATCTACGACCTCCAGGACCCGACGGTCAAGATGAGCAAGTCCGCGTCGTCGCCGAAGGGCGTCATCGACCTGCTGGACGAGCCGAAGGCGTCCGCGAAGAAGATCAAGAGCGCCGTGACCGACACCGGCAGCGAGATCCGCTTCGACCAGGAGCACAAGCCCGGCATCAGCAACCTGCTCACGGTGTACGCCACGCTCACGGACTCCCGGATCGCGGATCTGGAGCAGAAGTACGCGGGCAAGGGTTACGGTGCGCTCAAGACCGACCTCGCGGAGATCGTCGGTGACTGGGCCGCCCCGTTCCGCGACCGTACGCGGGAGTATCTGGACGACCCGGAGACGCTGGACTCGATACTGGCCAAGGGCGCCGAGAAGGCACGGACCGTGGCCGCGGAGACACTCGCCCAGGCCTACGACAAGGTGGGCCTGCTGCCCGCCAAGCACTGATCCGGCAGCTCTCGTTCACAGGACGCGTTCACAGACAACGGCACCAGGACACCGGCAACAGGACAACGGAAACGGCCACAGCGCAGGAGGGAGAACGAGGTGGGGACCGTCACGCTCGGCGTATCCATCGCCGTCCCCGAGCCGCACGGCAGCCTGCTCCAGCAGCGGCGTGCGAGCTTCGGCGACCCGGCGGCCCACGGCATTCCCACCCACATCACGCTGCTGCCGCCGACGGAGGCCGATCCGGACGACCGGCCGGAGATCGAGGAGCACCTGACGCGGGTGGCGGCGGCCGGGCGGGATTTCACGCTGCGCCTGTCGGGTACCGACACCTTCCGCCCGCTGTCCCCGGTGGTCTTCGTGCAACTGGTCGAGGGCGCCGAGGCGTGCTCACGGCTGCAGGAGCGGGTGCGGGCGCCGGAGGGCCCGGTGGCGCGGGAACTGGTCTTTCCGTACCACCCGCACGTCACCGTCGCGCACGACATCGCGGAGGAGTCGATGGACCGGGCGCACGAGGAGCTGGCCGACTTCGAGGCATCCTGGACGGCCACCGGCTTCGCGCTGTACGAGCAGGGCCCCGACCTCGTCTGGCGGCTCCAGCGGAAGTTCACCTTCGGCTCGGGCAACGACGACGACGGCGGCGGCACGGCACCCGCGATGTCGGGGCTTCCCCGCCAGGTCTCCCGCCCGTCCCCCGCATGCGGGGGCGGGGGCGGCACCTTCGCCCCGCTGGGCTGACCCGGCACCCGTCCGGCGTACGGCCGCTGCCGCCCGCCCGGGGTGAAGGGCCGCAGACGGGGTAACCGGCGATCATGGACTGGATCAAGAGGCTGCCGCTGATCGGGCCCGCGGCGGCGTGGTTCTTCCGTACCCGCGTCTGGCGGGTCTACCTGCACCTGGACGAACGCAAGTGGAGCCGGCTCGCCGCGGCCGTCACCTTCACCAGCTTCATCGCCCTCTTCCCGATGCTCGCAGTCGGCGCCGCCATCAGCGCCGCGCTGCTCTCCCCGGCCCGGATGCGGGAGGTGCAGGACACGATCAGCCGCCAGGTGCCGGGCATCTCCGAGCAGCTGGACCTGCGGTCGCTGGCCGAGAACGCCGGCACCATCGGACTCATCGCCGGCCTGCTGCTGGTGGTCACCGGGGTCAACTGGGCGGGGACGCTGCGGGAGAGCCTGCGCTCGGTGTGGGACCTGGAGGAGGCCCCCGGCAACCCGGTCCTGCTCAAGCTGAAGGACCTGGGCACCCTGCTCGGGCTCGGCCTGGTCGGGCTGGTGTCGCTGAGCGGCTCCGCCTTCGCGGTCAGCGCCGTCGGCTGGATGGCCGGTCAACTGGGACTCCGCGAGGGCGGAGTCGGGACGCTGCTGCTCAGTGCCGCCGGGTACGCGGCTGCCGTGGCCGCCGACTTCGCGCTGCTGTGGTACGTACTGACGGTGCTGACCGGCGTACGGCCGCCCACCCGCGCGACCGTGCCCGCGTGCCTGATGGGCGCGGTCGGCTTCGAGGTGCTCAAGCTGCTGATGGGCGGCTATCTGCGAGGGGTCGCCACCAAGAGTCTGTACGGGGCGTTCGGTACGCCGATCGCTCTGCTGCTGTGGATCAGCTTCATGACGAAGCTGATGCTGATCTGCGCCGCCTGGACGGCGACGCAGCGGACCGAGAAGTCGATCGAGGAGATCGACGCGCTCGGCAGCGGCGCGCCGGAGCCGGTGGAGTCCGAACGGGCGAGCGTCAGTCGCTCTTCCGCACCGCCACCGGGTCCGGATCGGGATCCGAGTCCGCGTCCGAGTCCGGGGCCGGGGCCGGGTCCGAGTCCGCGTCCGGACCCGGGCTCTCCCCCGACTGGCGGCGGACCAGCATCGTCAGATCCGGCATCGGCCAGCGGCGATGCACCGCGTAGGCCACCGCCGCCAGCACCACCAGACAACCGCCCGTGACGCCGAGGGCGATCCCGACACCGCCCGAACCGTCTTCGTTCCGGGCACCGTCCGGTCCGGCGGTGCCGCCGGCCTGCCGGGCGTCCTTCGCCCGCCCCGCCGCGTCGCCGGACTTCCCCGACGAACCCGGCCCGGAGACCGGTGCCACCAGCTCTCCCACCGGCTCGACCTTGTCCGCCGCCGCGAAGCCCCAGTCGAGGAGCTTGGCGGTCTCCTTGTAGACCTCTAGGCCCCCGGCCTCGTCGTCCGGATGCATGCAGGTCACCAGCAGCACGCGGTCACCGCGCTGCGCGACCCCGGTGAAGGTGGCCCCGGCCTTCGACGTCGAGCCGTTCTTGACCCCGGCGATGCCCCGGTACGGCTCGAGGCCGATGTCTCCGGTCAGCAGCCGGTTGGTGTTCTGAATCTCGTATGAGCCCCGCTTCTTCTCCCCCTTCTTCTTCTCGCCGGGGAACTTCGCGCGGGCCGTAGCCGCGTACTCGCGGAAGTCGGGGTTCTGCATGCCGGAGCGGGCGATCAGGCTCAGGTCGTACGCCGAGGAGACCTGGTCCTTCTCGTCGTAGCCGTCCGGGCTGACCACGTGGGTGTCCTCGGCGCGCAGCTCCTTCGCCCGCGCGTTCATGTCCCGCACCGTCTCGGGCGTGCCGCCGTTCATCGCGGAGAGCACGTGCACCGCGTCGTTGCCGGAGCGCAGGAAGACGCCGCGCCACAGGTCCTGCACGGTGTAGGTCTGATCCTCCTTCACCCCGACCAGGCTGCTTCCCTCGCCCATCCCCCGCAGGTCCTCGGGCTTCACCTTGTACGACCGCGTCTTGGGGAACTTCGGCAGCACCGTGTCGGCGAAGAGCATCTTCAGCGTGCTGGCCGGCGGGAGCTTCCAGTGCGGGTTGCGCGCGGCCAGCACCTCACCGGACTCCGCGTCCGAAACCATCCAGGACCTGGCGCTGACGCCCTTGGGCAGCTTGGGCGGCTCCGCGCCGGGCTTGGCCCGCATGTGCGTCCCGGGGGAACCGAGCCGGTCACCGCCGATGGTGGACATCCGGTCGGGCGGCTCCGGATCCTTGTCCGCGGCGGTCGCCGCGGCTGCGGGCCCCAGGAGCGCGGCGGTCAGGGCGAAGGCGACGGCGGCGGGCACCCGTCGGGCGAAAGGCGAGGAAGTCGGCACAGAGCGAAGTTACATGGCACTCGAACACCTGTGGACCTCGCGTCCCGCCGGGTATGGCGCCATGTAGCCCCTCCCGGCGACCTCCTTAGCCCGATAGCCATACTTGGGACCATGCACCAGTCCTCCGGAGTGCGCTCCCCACGAGCCCTTACGCTCAGCCGTCCCGTCTCCTGGTTCCTGCTCGGCTTCGGGATCTGGTCCTGGTTCATCTGGATCACCTTCGTGAAGAATCTCTGGAATGACGGCAGCGGGCTCGCCTTCGACGACGCGGGCGACCCGACGGCCTACTTCTGGGTCCATCTCCTGCTCGCCGTCGCCTCCTTCGTGCTGGGCACGGCGATCGGCGTCATCGGCTTCCGGGGGCTGAGAGCTCTCCGGTCCACGCACGGCGAGTAGACGAGCAGGGGTCGGTTGTCGTGGTGGTGGTCTTCGTAATCGTCGCGCTGGGAGTGCTGTGCCTGCTGGCCGGCGCGCACTGGTATCTGTGGCGGCGGCTGGTGCGGGACGTCTCCGCGAAGGGCGGCGGCTGGCGGCGTACGGGCAAGGTGCTGGTCTTCGCGCTGCCGGGGACGGTGGTCGCCACCATGATCACCACCCGCGCCGGCGCACCCTTCCCCGTGCAGCGGGTGCTCGCCTGGCCCGGCTATCTGTGGCTGGCGCTGCTGCTGTATCTGCTGCTGGCGCTGCTGGTGGGCGAGGCGGTGCGGCCGCTGCTGCGGTGGGCGCTGTCGCGCCGGGCGCCGGAGCGCCGGGTGGACGACGCGTCCGCGGGGACCGCAGAGCCTGAGCCGGAGCCCGAGACCGAGACCGAGTCAGAAGCCGCGGCCGGTGAGGCACCCGGCGCGCGTACCGCCTCGCGGCGGCTGTTCGTGGCCCGTACGGTCGCGGCCGGCGCGGCCCTCGCCGCCGGCGGAACCGTCGCGGCCGGCGCCTACAGCGTGCTGAACGGGCCCACCCTCAAGCGCGTCACCGTGCCGCTCGCCAAGTTGCCGCGCTCGGCGCACGGTTACCGCATCGCCGTCGTCAGCGACATCCATCTCGGCGCGGTCCTCGGGCGCTCGCACGCCGAGCGCATCGTCAGGACGATCAACAGCGCGCAGCCCGATCTCATCGCGATCGTCGGCGACTTGGTGGACGGCACCGTGGCCGACCTCGCCCCCGCCGCCGAGCCGCTGCGCGAACTACGCGCGCGGGACGGTTCGTTCTTCGTCACCGGCAACCACGAGTACTTCGGCGATGCCGAGGAGTGGGTCGACCACGTCCGCGAACTGGGCGTACACCCGCTGGAGAACGCCCGCCGCGAGCTGCCCGGCTTCGATCTGGCCGGGGTCAACGACGTACAGGGCGAAAGCGTCGGCGAGGCCCCCGACTTCGCCAAGGCGCTCGGCGACCGGGACACCTCCCGCGCCTCGGTCCTGCTCGCCCACCAGCCCGTACAGATCCACAAGGCGGTCGACCACGGCGTGGACCTCCAGCTGTCCGGACACACCCACGGCGGCCAGATGTGGCCCGCCGAGTACCTCGCCGCCCTCGCCAACCCCACCGTCGCGGGTCTGGAGCGGTACGGCGACACCCAGCTCTACGTCACCCGCGGCGCCGGTGCGTGGGGCCCGCCGGTGCGGGTGGGCGCCGAGTCGGACGTCACGATCGTGCGGCTGGCCTCCAGACAGGCCTGAGTGGGCTCTCGCCCTCACCGAGCCTGCTCGCGCCGCCGGACCTCTCGATCGCGGCCGAAGCAGCGAGGGCGGGTGTCGGTGCCGCGCCATAGGGTCACCGGCATGACGACGACACACACGCACGGAGCCGGCCCGCAGCCCAGGATGAATCTCTGGCGGGCCGCTCCCGAGATCTACAAGGGCATGGCCGCCTTCCAGGCCGCGGCGGCCGACGGCCTGGACCCGGTGGTGAGCGAGCTGGTCAAGATCCGGGCCTCGCAGCTCAACCGGTGCGCGTTCTGCCTCGACATGCACACCACGGACGCCCGCGAGCAGGGTGAGAAGCAGCTGCGCATCGATCTGTTGCCCGCCTGGGAGGAATCTCCGGACCTGTACTCCGAGCGGGAGCAGGCCGCCCTGGCGTTGACCGAGGCGATGACCGTGCTGACCGACGGGTTCGTGCCGGACGAGGTGTACGAGCGGGCGGCCAAGCACTTCGAGGAGGCCGAACTCGCCCGGCTGATCGCCCAGATCGTGGCGATCAACGCCTGGAACCGCTTCCAGGTGACCACACGGGCCGTACCGGCGAGCCTCGCCGTCGAGGCGGGCGGTGCGGCGTGAGCGTCGAGACCTTCCGGGCGCTGCACCACGGCCGCGCCCCAGGCGACCCCCTCGTGCTGCCCGGGCCGTGGGACGCCGCAAGCGCCCGGGTCTTCGCCGAGGCCGGCTTCGACGCGCTGGCCACGCCCAGCCACGGCGTCTCGGCCTCGCTCGGGTACGCGGACGGTGACACACCGGCCGACGAGATGTTCGCGGCGGTGGCCCGGATCGTACGGGCGGTGGAGGTGCCCGTCACGGCGGACATCGAGCGCGGCTACGGGCTGGCGCCGAAGGAGATCGTGGAGCGGCTCCTGGCGACCGGTGCCGTCGGCTGCAACCTGGAGGACTCCGCCGACGGCGCCCTGGCCGACCCGCGGGAGCAGGCGGACTTCCTGGCCGCGGTGCACGCGGCCGCGGGTGGGCGGCTGTTCCTCAACGCGCGCGTCGACAGCTATCTGCGCGGCGCCGCCGACCCGCTCGCCGACGCGCTGGAGCGCGGGCGGCGGTACGCCGAGGCGGGCGCCGAGTGCGTCTACCCGTTCGGGGCGCCGCTGGAGGACATCGGCGTGCTGGCAAGGGAGTTGAGGGTCCCGGTCAACGCCTTCTCACCCACGGGCGGCCCGGCACCGCGCGAACTCGGCGCGGCGGGCGCCACGCGCGTCACCTTCGGCGGCGGCCTGGCGGCCCGGGCGACGGAGGGGGTCCGCGAGATGGCCCGCGAACTGCGTAGCTCGCGGTAGCCGAATGGCGCGGTGTGCCTCCGCGGTGGCCGGGGCGGGGAGCCGGCGCGACGGGGGGCCGGGACATCACGTGTCCGGCCCCCTGTCACCGCTCGCCGCCGGGGCTTACTTCTTCGGGATCCACTTCTCCCAGGTGGACTTGTTCGCCTTGATCCACTTGTCGGCCGCGTCCTCCGGCTTCATCTTCTTGCCGGCGATGTCACCCGCGACCTCGTTCTGGTCCTTGGTGGTCCACTTGAAGTTCTTGATGAACTTCGCGGCGTCGCTGTCGCTCTTCGCGAAGTCCGCGTTGAGGAACTTCTCCAGCTGGTTGGTCTCGTAGCCGCACTTCGCGTCGGACTCCGGCGTCTCACAGCCCGGAGTGTGCTTCGGCAGCTTGATCTCGGTCATGTCGATCTTGTTGTTCATCCACTGCGGCTCCCACCAGTAGGTGAGGAACGGCTTCTTGTCGTTGTAGAGCCGCTGGATCTCCTTGAGCTGGGCCGCCTCGGCGCCGCTCGGGATGTGCTTGAAGTCGAGCTTGAGGTTCTTGATCAGGCCCTTGTCGTGCTGCGAGTACGACGGGGCCGCACCGATGAAGTGACCCTTGTCGCCACTCTCGGCCGTCTTGAAGTCCTTGGCGTACTTGTTGAGGTTCTTCCAGTTCTTGATGTCGGGGTGCTTGTCCGCGTAGTACTTCGGCACGAACC
>NZ_JBOHCV010000055.1:0-4917 GCF_050698815.1 Streptomyces sp. | reverse complement strand
TGGATCTATGCTGTGACCTGCGGCCACCGTCTCATCGTCAGTCCACACAACTCACGATGATCAACGGTGGCCGCACCCGTCTCCACACCGGCCCCGACCAGCAAGATCACGATCTACAGCTGGAGTATTAGCGGCTCGTATCTTGACCGTGCCCCCGCCGCGTCGTCCGGAGGCCCGCTGCGGGGCAGCCGATGGTCTGTCGCCTTGCGTGGGCCCCTATGTCCGGAGCAGCGCAGTGCGCACACCTGGGATGTCCAGGTTGGTGATAGGCACACCATCGGGGGTCTCGCAGCCATGGTGAAAGACGTATTCAAGGTTTTCGAACTTTGTGAAAGCTTGGCCATCGGCGGACGCAACACAGCTGAAAAGATGCAGATGAGTCAACGAAGGCGGGGCATTCTCAAGTGTCGTGACCCATTCGTTCGCATCGTAGAGGGAAAGCGCCAGGACCCGGAGAGCGGTCATCGGTGCGAAATCACGGAGCCTTAGCGACTGTGACCTGTCGAGACCAAAGAGATGCAGGCTTGGCAGATCGACTAGGAGGGTCAGCGGATTCAGGTCCTTCTCCGCCACGTCCAGGACTGTAAGTTCCTGCAACTTGGGAAGCCGGCGCAGGATGCCCAAGTCCAGGTCTCCCGTCAGCGAGAGTGTCAGCGCCTTCAGCTCTGTGAGATCCGCCAGAATCGACGTGCCACATACGTGCACCTTGCAGAAAAGCTGGAGTTGCTCGAGCTCAGGATGACTCCGGAGAACGGACAAATCGACTTCTTCTCGCATAAGGCTGACCGACAGGTGTTGCAGCGGCGGGAACTCGGCGAGGAAATCGAGCCCCTGTAGGGGGTGCGCGATCTCCAAGTGGGTCAACGAATTCAGTCGACTTGCCGCCTGAAACTGGCCGGAGTGAGTGAGTGTGACCGTACGCTGTGCCAGCGGCAGCCGGGACAGAATGTCGTTGGCGTACGTGTCTGCGTCGAAGTAGTCCCATGCACGGATGAATTCCGTGACGACGTCGTCACGCTCGTCCCCCACGTACGCCGTCAGCAGTCTCAGAGATTCCTCACCCCCGATCATCGCCACAGTCCGTACGGTCTGAGCTGCGGCCTTCTCGGTCAGTTGTCCCAATGACCGCGGCATCCAGCGCAGCAGGGTGGCCCCCACCGCCGCCAGCGCCGGCGGATCCGCTTTCCGTCTTGCCGGAAGCAGCTTGCCGATGGCCTCGTCCAGACGATCCGCGAGCCCCTCCGACACCGAAGGCATCGTCTCCTGGCAGGCTGCCGCCAGCAGTCGCAGTGTGCGCGAATGCCGGGGTTCCTCCTCGGCGCGATCGAGGATGCCGCGAAGCAGCTCTTCCCGTTGGCGGGTATTGGCGTGACCCGCCGCCATGATGATCGTCTCCCGCCACAGGTCCAGATGCGCTCGGCCGACCAGATTGCCGATCCGGTCCTCCTCCGCGGCCTCCGCGGCGGCAAGGTACTCCTGGAAGGTGCGGTGCACGAAGTCCATCCGCCCCTCGGCGGGGGTCCGGAGAATCCCTGAGCGGTGCCGTAGCTGCTCCAGGACGTGGTCGCCGTCCTTGGGGTCCAGGTGGCGCATAGCTCTCAACTTCGCCGCGACGTACTCGGCAGCCCGCTCCAGGTCGATCTCGCTGCGGTTGTTGTCCGACAACCGCCAGGCGAGATCCCTCAGTATCACGAGCTTGTCGCTGAGGCTGAGCTGACTGTCCAGCGCACTCGGCACACCCCGGTCCGCGTCCCGATCGTGGACCAGGGTGTGCAGAGCGCTGCGGTACAGCTCCATGTGATCCCGGGGCAGTTGGCGGCCCCTGTTCAGGTGCATCGCGCAGAGCATGGCCGCCAGCAACGGCGTACTCGCCAGCGACTGAAGATGCGCCCGGTCCTTCAGACTGGTGAGCAGGGACTGCTCGTACTTCGGAAGTTCATTGACCGCGCAGGGCAAGTCGCCGCCCAACTGCTGTACGGCGTGGTGCCACTGACGCACGAATGCCGAGAGGTCCGGAGGCGTCATCCGGTCCAGGTGGAGAACTGTGAAACCCTCATGGCGCAGCCAGTCCGCGCCGGCGGCCGCGGGACGCGAAGTGACGACCACCCGTACACCGTCGTATTGCCCCAGAAGCTTGCGCAACCAGTCCCGTACCGACCGGCGTTCACGGTCGAGGAGTTCATCGACGCCGTCGATCAGGAGCAAAGCCTTACCGCCGTCGAGCTGCCGCTCCACCCAGCCCCTCGGCATGATCCCGGTGATGGGCCCGGCGATGCCGTCGAGCATCTCCTCCGGGTTCGGCGGTGTGCGGCCGCTGTACTCACGCAGCTTGACGAAGATGGGGGTGAGTCCGTTCCAGTGGGCGAGCTCACCCGTGAATGCCCCGCGCGCGGCCGTGATGGCCAGCCAGCGCAGCAGAGTCGTCTTACCTGAGCCTGCCTCGCCCCGCAGTAGTACCCGTGACGCGTCATCCAGCGCGGTCTCGACCCGCATTCCGGAGTTCTTGTCTCCGGCTTCTTCCCAGTAACTCATGTCGGGTCTGAGCAGTGGCACAGAGCGGATGGTGTGTCGCCGCCTGCCTACGTTGCCCGTGGTCCGCAGACTGACGTACGCGGCCGAAAGTGGTACGCGGGGTGCGGTCCCCTGGTCGGACGTACGCCGAAACACCTCCACCTCGTCCAGGTCCCTGCTGACCAGTTCCAGGTACGCACGCCGGAAGGCGGTGTCCTGGTCCGTGCCGTCCGGCGCGAACAGCGAGCGATCCGGAAGTCGCTCCAGGATTCGCGCAACCTCGCCACCCAACGTGGCTGTCCGGGCCAGCAGTTCAGCCGCTGCCCGCTCCTCGAAGACCGGCAGGCTACGCACGATGCGACGTAGTACTCCACGCACTCCGCGAAGAGCCTCTCGTACAGGCGGGCTTCCGCCTCGTTGAGGCCGACCGGCGCTCTCACGGAGCCAGTGATGTCGCGGATGAGTTGGGCGGGGTGGGCGTTCGCGGCGAGGAGGGCCTCGTCTGACAGGTCGGCTCGCGTGAACGTATCGGACACGGCGTCGATGACAGCCTCACAGCCGCCCTCGCCCAGGCGCTGAAAGGCATGCTGCAAGTGCGGTTCCAACCGGTCGAACACCGCGTTGGCGATCTGCTCGAACTGCTGACTGACCTCACGCTGAAGCCGGATACCGGGCACGCGTACTCGGATCAGTTCATCCATCGACAGCGAGCGCTCTTGCTCGCGCTGCTTGCTTCTGAGCCACAGCTGCCCTGCGGCTTTCGCCACGGTGCTGCCCAGCCGTAACGCCGCCGTCTCCACGAGCATCGAGCCCCCTCCTCCACGCGACTCAGACATTGTGGCAGCCGACAACTACAGGCTGTCAGTGAGACATCCTGAACGCCGAAGGGGTGACCGTCGTTGACGGTCACCCCTTCTGAGCTGTTACTTCTTTGACCTCGGCGGAGGCGGTGGGATTTGAACCCACGGTGACATCGCTGCCACGACGGTTTCAAGACCATGCGGCTTCCGAGCCGCATGGAGTCTGAGCTGCACGAACACCGGACATCTGGACGTCCGTTCCTCTGTCCGTCCGCGCCCTGTCCGTGACCCGACGAGTACGGCCGGGTTTCCTGGTGAAACCCGGCACCAACTACTTCAGCCGCTTGCGGATGTGGGGATCGTCCTCCAGGGAGTGCGGGAGCAGTGTCGTGCGATCCAGGCGGGCGTCACGGAGCTGGTCCACGCTCACCTTGGCCGGCTGCTCGGGGTGCGTTTGCCGGAGCCGTCCCTGCCGTCGCCCTTGGGGTCGTCGTCGGCTCACAGTCGGGCCCCGCGCAGGTCCGCGCCCTTCAGATCGGCGCCGGACAGTTTGGCCCCGCGGAAGTCCGCACGCCGCATATCGGCCGCCCGCAGGTCGGCATCCTCCAGACGGGTACCGACGAGGTACGTTCCCGAAAGCCGCGTCCGGCGCAGGTGTGCGTTGGACAGAATCGCGCCGGACAGGTTCGCGTTCGCCAGCCTCAGCCCGCTTCCGTCCGCCCCACCCCCACGCGTCACGTCCGGGCGCACCCCGACGTAGCGCAGGTAGGCGCCACGCAGGTCGACCCGGGCCGAACGGTCGTAGCGCGGATTCCGTTGGGCCAGCGTCTCGAACGCCGCCCGCACGTCGGGCGCCGGACGCCCGGCAGAGTCCCGTTCCGCCTTGCCACCGCCTGCGGCGGGCGCGTGCGTGCGTACGTACGCCGAGAGGACGTCCACCACAGCCGGTTGGTCGGGACGCGAGTCCTCCATTATCCGTTGTAGGGCGAAGATCCCGCCGAGCCGCACCTCGTCAGCCTGGTCGCCAAGGTTGCCCACAGCCACGTTGAAGCGGTCGGCGATCTGCCCCTGGCGGGACACGTCCACCTCGCTGCGGCCCTGCCTGGCCTGCACCTGGAGTGTGACCGTGGCGGCCACTGCCGAGAACAGCGTCGCCAGTCCAGCCAGTACTGCTACCCCGATCTCGGCCCGTCGCGTCCAGTCAGGACGTTGCGCGGGTACGGCCCCCGCAGGCTCGTGGGTGTCGGCGGGCTTTGCGGCCTCACGGCGATCCCCGCCGTCACGTGCTTCGTCCTCTGTCATGCGTACGCGCCCCCTCGTCGCAGCCCCTCCGGCCGCGCCCTACCCCCGTTGAGCCGTGCCTCGAAGGTACGTCACGGAGTATCACTGCAAGATGCCGCGAACGCCAGACATGGCCCGCGAGGGCCCTGACGCATGGGGAGTTGGAGGTTCGAACGAGGATTTCGCTGGCCCGCGATCTCTGTCCGTGGCCTGTCCGTGGAGACTGGTCCAGCGTGAGAAACGTGAGACAGGATGAGACACGGAGGGGCGCCCAGTTTCCCGGGCGCCCCTTCTGACGTGCGTGTTCTTCAACTGCGCGGAGGCG
>NZ_JBOHCV010000054.1:0-10508 GCF_050698815.1 Streptomyces sp. | reverse complement strand
GGCCGCCTCCAGGAACGCCAGCGGGTCGGTCTCCACATCCAGACAGCCGCGGCTGCCGCAGTGACACGGGCGGCCCCCGGGGTCGACGGTCAGATGCCCGACCTCCAGCGCGAGGCCCGAACTCCCGGTGTGCAGCCTGCCCTCCAGCACCAGGGCGCCGCCCACGCCACGGTGGCCGGTGCCCACCACGAGCAGGTGCTGGGCACCGCGCCCCGCACCGTGCCGGTGCTCGGCGAGCGCGGCGAGGTTGAGGTCGTTTGCCGCGTAGCCGATGGCCGTCGTCTGACCGGACGGACCGGGGATGCGGGCGTCGGCCAGGCTGCGGGTGAAGATCTCGCGCACCGGGGCGCCCGCCTCCCAGGCCAGGTGCAGCGGATTGAGCGCGGTGCCGTCGGGCTCGGCGACGGAGGAGGGCACCGCGAGTCCGGCTCCCACGCAGCGGCGTCCGGTTTCGCGCAGCAGACCGGCACCGACCTCGACCACCTCGCGGAGCACGTGAGCCGGGTCGGCCGTGACCGTTCCGCAGCCGGGCGCGGTGGCGACGAGATGCCCGCCGAGGCCGACGAGTGCGGCGCGGAAACCGTCGGCATGCACCTGCGCGGCCAGCACGACGGGGCCGTCCGGGTTCACGGCGAGCCGGTGCGAGGGCCGGCCCTGGGTACCCGCCGCGGCGCCCGGCCGGGAATCGACCGTGATCAGCCCGAGCGTCTCCAGCTCGGCGGCGACGGCCCCGGCGGTGGCCCGTGTCACGCCGAGCTCGGCGGTGAGCACGGCCCGGGTGGGTGCCCGTCCGGTGTGCACGAGTTCCAGCGCCGGACCGAGGGCGGTGCGGCCTCTCTCCAGCCTTGTTGTACGCGTCGGGGTCACCCCTCTATTCTCGCTTTGTGCCGACACCAAACAAAATACGGTCGGCGCTTGCCGGTGCGATGGGGCGCGGCAGCCACTCCCGGCCTGTCCCTCCGGACCCGGACAAGCGCCTCCTCCGTACCGCGCTCACCGCGTTCTTCGCCCTCGACGGCTTCCTCTTCGCCGGCTGGGTGGTCCGTATTCCCGCCGTCAAGGAGCAGACCGGGGCCTCCCCCAGCGCGCTGGGGCTGGCTCTGCTCGGCGTCTCGGCCGGCGGCGTGATCACCATGATGCTCACCGGAAGACTGTGCCACCGCTTCGGTACGCACGCCGTGACCGTGGCCGCGGGTGTCCTGCTCTCGTGCAGCGTCGCGCTGCCGCCGTTGACCCACTCCGCCCTCACCCTCGGTCTCGTCCTGCTCGTCTTCGGCGCCGCCTACGGCGGGCTGAACGTCGCGATGAACGCCGCCGCCGTCGAACTGATCGCCGTACTGCGCCGCCCCATCATGCCCAGTTTTCACGCCGCGTTCAGCCTCGGCGGCATGGTCGGCGCCGGTCTCGGCGGCCTGGTGGCAGGGCAGTTGACGCCGGCCCGGCATCTGCTGCTGCTCGCCGTCCTGGGGCTGGCCCTGACCGCGCCGGCGGGCCGCAGGCTCCTCAGGTACCGGAACCCGCCCCTCCGCCGGCCAGGACAGGACGGGCCGCCGCAGCCGGGACAGGAGCACCGACCGCCGGGTGCCCGCACCATGGCGGGCCGCACACGGCGCCTGGTCCTGGTGCTGGGGCTGATCGCGCTGTGCACGGCTTACGGGGAGGGCGCGCTCGCCGACTGGAGCGCACTGCACCTCACCGCCGATCTGGGCACGGGTGCCGGAGCGGCGGCTGCCGGGTACTCCGTCTTCGCGCTGGCCATGACCATCGGCCGGCTCTCGGGCACGGCCCTGCTCGAACGGCTCGGCCAGCGCCGCGCGTTGATCCTCGGCGGTGCGACCGCGAGCGCCGGCATGCTGCTGGGATCGCTGGCACCGACCGTGTGGCTCGCGCTCACGGGCTTCGTGATCACGGGACTGGGGCTGGCCAACATCTTCCCCGTCGCCATCGGCCGCGCGGGCGCCCTGGCGGGCCCGAGCGGCGTCGCCGCCGCCTCGACCCTCGGATACGGCGGCATGCTGCTCGGGCCGGTCGCCATCGGTTTCCTGGCGGAGTGGTTCTCCCTGCCGGCCGCGCTGACCACGGTCGCTCTGCTCGCGGCGGTGGCCGCCGCGGTCGCGCTGGTCACACGGGGCGCGGCCGGCGACTGAGCCGCACCCGGGGGGCACGGCACTGTCCCGCGCCCCCGGCACGTCGTCAGCCGAGGGTCAGTGTCCTGTGCAGTCCGCCTCCGAGCTGTTGCCCGCATAGACCTCGAACAACCTCAGCGTGTGATGCGGCGTCCTACGGGAAGATTCCCGAACGGCTAGGGAAGTCCGCCGCGTTGCAGCGGTGACGCCATGGAAGGGGCCGGGGCCATGGGGACACGTACGCAGGCCGAGCGGGACGCGGTGACGGTGGAGATCGGCTTCGCGCTGTTCACCGGCACGGTGCTGGCGGGGCTCTGTTTCCTCGCCGTCGCGGGCGGCAGTCACCTCGCCGGGGTGCCGGATCCGCGCCCCTGGCTGCTGTTCGCCATGCTGAGTTCGGGCGCGGTCTTCGTCACCGGGGTGCTGTGCGTACTGCTCCCGAAACGGCGTGCCGGGCCGTCCTCCGCTCAGCCCAGCCAGCCGGGGCGCACGAGGCCGGATTCGTAGGCCAGCACGACCAGTTGGGCCCGGTCCCGGACGCCGAGCTTGACCATGGCGCGGCTGACGTGGGTCTTGGCGGTGAGCGGTGAGACCACGAGGCGGCGGGCGATCTCCTCGTTGGACAGGCCGATGCCGACGAGCGCCATCACCTCACGCTCCCGCTCGGTGAGCTGCGCCAGCGACTCCGCGGCCGCGGGTTCCTTGGACCGCGCCGCGAACTCCGCGATGAGGCGCCGGGTCACCCCGGGCGAGAGCAGCGCGTCGCCCTCGACCACGGCCCGCGCGGCACGTACCAGCTCCTCCGGTTCGGTGTCCTTGACGAGGAAGCCGGAGGCTCCGGAGCGGATCGCCTCGAAGACGTACTCGTCCAGCTCGAACGTGGTCAGCATGACCACTTTCACCTCCGCCAGCTCCGCGTCCCCGGTGATCCGGCGCGTGGCGGCAAGACCGTCCAGCACCGGCATGCGGATGTCCATCAGGACCAGATCGGGCCGCAGTTGACGCACCATGCTCAAGGTCTTCTCGCCGTCGGTGGCCTCGCCCACGACCTCGATGCCGGGCTGCGCGTCCAGCAGGGCGCGGAATCCGGCACGGACCAGCGACTGGTCGTCGGCGAGCACTACGCGGATCACGGCGTCTCCTTCGCGGCGGCGTCGGCCGCACCGGTCACGGTATCGGCGGGGGACAGCGGAAGACGGGCGGTGACACGGAATCCGCCGTCCGCGCGCGGCCCCGCCTCGGCGCCGCCGCCGAGCGCGGCGGCCCGCTCACGCATCCCGACCAGGCCGTTGCCGCCACCGGTGGGCCCGTCGTCCCCTGTCGCCGGTCCGTCGTCGTCGACGTGGAGACGCAGCTCGCCGGATCCGTAGCACAGCCGCACGCGCGCGACGCGGGAGCCGGAGTGGCGCACGACGTTGGTCAGTGCCTCCTGGATGACGCGGAAGGCCGCCAGGTCGGCTCCGGGCGGGAGCGGTGCCGGGGTGCCCTCGGTCTCGATGGTCACCCGCAATCCCGCGCCGGCGGCCTGGCCGGTCAGCTCCGGCAACCGGTCGAGGCCGGGTGCGGGGGTCCGCGGCGCGGTGCCGGGGGCGCGCAGGGTGTCCAGGACCTGGCGTACCTCACCCAGGGCCTCCTTGCTGGCGGCCTTGATGGTGGTGAGCGCGGTGCGGGCCTGTTCACGGTCCGAATCGAGCAGCGCGAGGCCGACACCTGCCTGCACGTTGATGACCGAGATGCTGTGGGCGAGCACGTCGTGCAGTTCGCGGGCGATGCGCAACCGCTCCTCGTCGACGCGGCGCCGCTCTTCCTCCTCCTCCGCGACGCGGCGCCGCGTCCACTCCTGGCGGCGGGTGCGCGCGAGTTCGCCGGCGGCGACGATGGCCGCGACCCAGGCGGCGACAACGAGTTCGGGTGCCCAGCCGGGCGCGCTGTCACCGGCGGGCGGCAGCCAGGGATAGAGCAGATGACCGATGACCAGGTGTCCCGCCCAGACGAGTGCCAGGGCGCCCCAGGCGGCATGGCGGCGGCCCGCGACGACAGCGCCGAAGCAGGCGACGGCCACACTCAGGAAGACGGGGCCGTAGGGGTATCCGGCGCCGATGTACACCGTGGCGACGGCAGCGGTTCCGAATGCCGTCGTACCGGGGCCGCGGTGCCGCAGCACCAGCAGCAACGGCCCCACCGCCAGCAGCAGATGGGCGTAGACGTCGAGCGGCAGCCGCGATCCGGCCTGACCGGTCGCGGCGGCCTGGGACCCCACCTGCTGGATGACGAGCACAGCCAGCGAGGTCAGCCACGGCAGCCGCCGGGGGTCGGGGGGCCGCTCCGGCCAGCGCCGCCCGGGCGGGCCTTCGGAGCCCGGCCAGGGAGGGCCGGCGGGGTGCCGGTGCGGACCGGTGGAGCCGCGCGGCCGGAGGGGGCGTTTCATGCTCGTCACGCTAGCCGGGACGGCACCCGGCGGCGTCGGCCGTACGCGGTCATCTCGGCTACTTCCCCGGGAGTACCCGGAGCCGGTCAGGCGAAGCCGACGCCACGGGCGAGCCTGACGACCGAGTGGTCGAAGAAGGCGGCCCGGGGCTCGCTCACCCGCTCGAACCGTCCGAAGGGCTCGGAGCTCAGCAGCCGGGCAACCGCGCCCAGGCGGCGACCGATTCAGCCAGGAACGGCGCGGTTACGGGCGCGGGATCGGAGGCGGCATCGGCCGTGCCCGGTGTGGGCTGCTCTCGTTATCCGGCCTGCGGCCGGTCCAGGGTGTCCAGGGCGCGGCGGGCCACGGGGTGCGTCCGTACGACCTCGGCGATCGAGGTCGCGCCACGGGTGAAGCGCGCGAAGACGTTCCAGGCGGGCCGGAAGCCGGTCAGCGCGGCGTGCAGCAGGCCGGGGCGGCGGGAGAAGACGTTGAGCATCCGCCGCCCGACTCCCATCTCCACGCCCAGCCCGGCCTTGATGGCGAAGGCGTAGTTCAGCGCCTGCCGGCGGGCGTCCACCGCGTCGTGCGACTCGGCGACGCGCACCGCCCACTCCCCCGCCAGCCGCCCGGAACGCAGGGCGAAGGAGATGCCTTCACGCGTCCACGGTTCCAGCAGCCCGGCGGCGTCGCCGCAGACCAGCACCCGGCCGCGGGAGAGCGGGGAGTCCCCGGCCCGGCAACGGGTCAGGTGCCCGGTGGAGATGCTCGGCTCGAACCCGGCCAGCCCCAGCCTGCCGACGAAGTCCTCCAGATAGCGCTTGGTCGCGGCCCCTTCACCACGCGCCGAGATCACCCCGACGGTGAGGGTGTCCCCCTTGGGAAACACCCAGCCGTAACTCCCGGGCAGCGGCCCCCAGTCGATCAGCACCCGGCCCGCCCAGTCCTCGGCGACGCTGGAGGGTACCGGGATCTCCGCCTCCAGGCCGAGGTCGACCTGGTCCATCTTGACGCCGACGTGCGCTCCTATCCGGCTGGCGCTGCCGTCCGCCCCGACCACGGCGCGGGCGAGCACGGGCTGCTCTCCGCCGGCGAGCACGACGGCGACGGTGCGACGGTCGGGAACGGCCGGACCGTGCTGTTCGACGCGGGAAACGGTGACGCCCGTACGCACCTCGGCCCCGGCCTTGACCGCGTGCTCGACCAGGGACTCGTCGAGTTCGGAGCGGTTGACCAGCCCGAAGAGCATCTGCCGGGAGCGCCGGGTGCGGGTCATTCTGCCGTTGAGCGAGAAGGTCACGGCGTGCACGCGGTCACGCAACGGCAGGTCGAAGCCGGGCGGCAGGGAGTCGCGCGAGGGCCCGATGATGCCGCCGCCGCACGTCTTGTAGCGCGGCAGTTCGGCCTTCTCCAGCAGCAGGACCCGGCGGCCTGCGACCGCCGCGGCGTAGGCCGCGGACGCCCCGGCCGGGCCGGCGCCGACCACGACCACGTCCCAGACCGTGCTGTCCCCGTCGTCACCCCGGGCTTCGCCCGGGTCCGCTCCTCCGGCTGCGTCCTCGCTGCTCACGATGTGCTTCCGCTCCGCTCGAACTCGGCTCCGCTGTCGCCCTTCGCATCCTACGGCGGACGGCTCGCCCACCCCGCTGTGGGAGTATCGGCGACATCTCTCGTACGCGTGTACTGCACACAGTCCGCGCAATTCGCGCATCCAGGCGTCCGACATCGCACCCACAAGGAGCGTTCTCGATGGATCTCAGCACAGCACCCGGCGAACCCGGACAGGCCGACCGCACCGCCGCCGTCGCCGCCACCGTCGCCGGCCTGATGCCGCGGGCCCGCACCGAGCTGGCCGAGCTGGTCGCCTTCAAGTCGGTGGCCGACCCCTCGCAGTTCCCCCGGAGCGAGTGCGAGGCCGCGGCGAGCTGGGTCGCCGGCGCGCTGCGCGACGAGGGCTTCGAGGACGTCGCCGTACTGGACACCCCGGACGGCACCCAGTCCGTCTACGGTCTGCTGCCCGGCCCGGCCGGCGCCCCCACCGTGCTGCTCTACGCGCACTACGACGTGCAGCCGCCGCTGGACGAAGCCGCCTGGCACACACCGCCGTTCACGCTGACCGAGCGCGACGGCCGCTGGTACGGACGCGGCGCCGCCGACTGCAAGGGCGGCCTCATCATGCACCTGCTGGCGCTGCGCGCGCTCCGGGAGAACGGCGGCGTGCCGGTCACCGTCAAGGTCATCGCCGAAGGTTCGGAGGAGCAGGGCACCGGCGGGCTGCAGCAGTACGCCGAGGCGCACCCTGAGCTGCTGGCGGCCGACTCGATCGTCATCGGCGACACGGGCAACTTCCGGATGGGTCTGCCCACGGTGACGGCCTCGCTGCGCGGGATGGCGGTGCTCCGGGTGGGCGTGGAAACGCTGGCGGGCAATCTGCACTCCGGCCAGTTCGGCGGCGCCGCCCCGGATGCCCTCGCCGCCTTGATCCGTACCCTCGACTCGGTGCGCGACGCCGAGGGGGGCACGGTCATCGACGGCGTGGAGTCCGGGTCCCGCTGGGAGGGGCTGGCGTATCCGGAGGAGGACTTCCGTCGCGACGCCAAGGTGCTGGACGGTGTCGGCCTGACCGGCTCGGGCAGCGTCGCCGACCGCATCTGGGCGCAGCCGTCGGTCACCGTGCTGGGCATCGACTGCCCGCCCGTCGTGGGCGCCACCCCCTCCGTACAGGCGAGCGCGCGGGCGGTGATCGGGCTTCGGGTGCCGCCGGGCGCGGACACCGCGAAGACCACCGAACTGCTCGTCTCCCACCTGGAGTCGCACGTGCCGTGGGGCGCCCGGATCACGGTCGAGGTGGTCGGCCAGGGGCAGCCGTTCCGCGCGGACACCGGCAGCCCCGCCTACACGGCGATGGCCGAGGCGCTGCGGACGGCCTACGACGGCGCGGAGATGCAGATCGCCGGGCAGGGTGGCTCGATCCCGCTGTGCGACACCCTCTCCTCTCTCTACCCGCTGGCGGAGATCCTGCTGATCGGGCTGAGCGAGCCGGAGGCGCAGATCCACGCGGTCAACGAGAGCGTCTCACCGGAGGAGCTGGAGCGGATGTCGGTCGCGGAGGCGCTCTTCCTGCACGGGTACGCGCAACGGGTCTGACCGGGCACCGGCACCGGCCGCCCGGCGGGGAATCAGGGCTCCGCGCCGACCGGGACGCCCGCCTCCAGATAGCGGGGGCATCCGGTCTCACGGGCGCGCAGCGCCCCTCGGAGCCGGTCGAGACGTACCGGCGGCAGCAGTTCGGCGGCCTCGGCCTCGGTGACGAAGCGCCAGTCGCGCAACTCGGCGCCGGGCAGCAGGAGTTCACGGGCGTCTCTGGCCCCGAGGCGGCCTCCGTCGAAGAGGAGCCGCAGGCCGCCGTAGCCAGGAGGCTTCGGCGGCTCCCAGTCAGCGACCAGCAGCCGCAGGTCCGCCGCCAGCCGCAGCCCCAACTCCTCGGCGACCTCTCGTACTCCGGCCCGCGCGGGCGCCTCACCGGGCTCGACGACGCCGCCGGGGAACTCCCAGCCGGGTTTGTAGGTCGGGTCGACCAGCAGCACCCGGTCCCGCTCGTCGAAGAGCAGCACCCCGGCGGCGACGGTCTCCGCGGTGGGTTCGGGGGTCTGTACGATCTCCAGGGCTCCGGACCCCTCGCCCAGCGCATCGGCGACGCGTTCCGCGGTCTGCCGCGGCGTCAGACCGGCGGTGTCCACGGTGTGCGCGTCCGCGGTGAGCCAGCCGAGGGCGGCCCGGTAGGCCGGCAGATGCCGGTGCCCGGCGCCGCGGGCCGACTCCTCGCCGGTGACCCCCCGTTGCTCGGTACGTGCGCGAAGGATCGTTTCCTCCGTGCGCAGCAGCACATGGCACACCGGTATCCGGCGCGCGGCGAGGGCGCCGAATATCTCGTCCCTCCACTCCTGTCTCAGCAGGGTCATCGGAATGATCAGCGGACCCGGCACCTCCGTCAGCAGAGCGGCGGCGGTGTCGGCCACGAGCCGCCGCCAGGAGGGCAGTTCCTGGCAGTCGCCGATCCCCGCGAGGCGTTCCTTGGGGAGCATGGTGCGCAGCCCCGCTCCGATGAATTCCGGTTCGCACAGTGTGCTGCCCGGAAGCAGGTCCAGAAGCTCGTGCGCCGCGGTGGTCTTGCCCGCGCCGAAGGCGCCGTTGAGCCACACGATCACGGTCCGTCTCCCCCTCTGCCGTCGCCCCCCGTCTCACGCTGCCCGCTCAACCCTGTCGCGGAAACGCGCCGGGGCCGCGCCATCGCAAAACGCCGGCGTGCGCGGCGGATTCGCGTACGGTTCGGGCGATTTGAGTGGGTGACGGCCGCGTCGGGGATCAGGCGGGGGCGGCAAGGCCGGGAGGGCTCCAGCCCGGATCACGCCCCGTGACGGCGAGGACTTCCTCGAAGGGCGAGGCACCGGAGGGAAGCGGGAAAGGCTCGCCGAACACGTTCATCTTGCGCGCCATCGGCGCCAGCGCCGCCAGTCCCTCGTTGAGCACCGGCACACTGGGTGCGTACGGGGTGAAGTCCTGCCCGGTCGCACGGGCGAGGTCCCAGGCGTGCACGGTCAGGTCGCCGAGCGCCATCTCTCCCACGGTGCGCTGCGGCAGGCCCATCCCCTGCGAGGTGCCCTCCAGCGCGTCGGGGGCCGACCAGGCCTCGACCAGCCGCGCGGTCTCCTCGGCGAAGCGGGCGCGCCAGTCGTCGTCGCCGAGGCGGTCGGGGGTGGTGGCGAAGTCCGCGGTTCCCCGCGCGGCGAGGGCCTGGAAGCCGACCACGACATTGAAGAGGTGGTTGAGCAGGGCGCGTACGTCGTACTCGTCGCAGGGCGTCGGCGCCCCGAGCTGGGTCTGAGCCACCCCGCGCACCACGGGGAGGGCCGTGCGGGCGGCGCCGTCCAGGAGTTGGCCGAAATCGTTTGTCATGTTCGGAACGCTACGGCGGCCACGCCCGCCCCGGATTGAACAAACGCGACGCCGGTGCCGCATAGAATCGCCGTCATGGCAGCTCCGCATGTCAGCAGGGTCCACTGATGCCACCCGGCCCAGGAGGCGAGCCCGGCGGGTCCGGCGAGCGGGGCGAGCACGCCCCGGACGGGCCGCGCCGTGACACCCGGGGCATCGTCGACGCCTCGGAGCTCCTCGCCCGGGTCCGCTTCAGGCGCCGCGCGGCCCTCGCGCAGCTGCGCCCGTACGTGGAGCACTACTGGCTGATCGACTGGGACCTCCAGGAACCCTACGTCTCACAGGTCGTGCCGCACCCGTCGGTGAACATCGTCTTCCAGCGGTACGGGGCCGGGCCGCCCGTCGCGGAGGTCGCGGGCGTGGGGCTCGGGCTCTTCTCCACCACGCTGGAGGGCGCGGGCCGGGTGTGCGGCATCCAGTTCCGGCCCGGCGGCTTCCGCCCTTTCCTCACCACCCGGGGCCGTGGTTCGGTCGCGGCGCTGACGGGGCGGCGGGATCCCCTCGGCGACATCTTCCCCACCGCCGTGGACGTGCCCGCCCACGTGCTGTCGGCCACGGACGAGGACGGGCGCGTCGCCGCCCTGGACGCGTTCCTGCTCGGCCTGGGTCCGGTGCCGGACCCCGCCGTCGACCGGGCCATGCAGCTGGCCGACCGGGTGCGCACCGACCGTACGATCACCCGGGTCGAGGAACTCGCCCGCCGCGAGGGCCTGTCGGTACGGGCCCTGCAGCGGCTCTTCGCCGCCTGTGTCGGTGTCTCTCCCAAGTGGGTGATCCTTCGCTACCGCTTCCACGACGCGCTGGAACGGGCCGCCGCACAGCCGGACGTGGAATGGGCGCGGCTGGCGAACGAGCTGGGCTACAGCGACCAGTCTCACCTGGTACGGGACTTCACGGCGACCGTGGGCGTCCCGCCCGCGGAGTACGCGCGGGCCGCGGCCGGACCCGGCCCGCCCGGGCTCCCGGAGCCAGGCCGGCGC
>NZ_JBOHCV010000053.1:0-8517 GCF_050698815.1 Streptomyces sp. | reverse complement strand
CGGGAGTTCGCCATGCAGTTCACCTCGACGCCGCGCGGTGCGCGTCTCGCCCGGCGCCTGGTCTCGGGTCGGCTGGACGACTGGGGCTACCCGTACGACTCCACGACGAACGAGACCCTGACCCTCATCACGGCCGAGCTGGCCGCGAACGCCGTGCGCCACGGCCACGTGCCCGGGCGGGACTTCCGTCTCCGGCTCACCGAGGCCGTCACCGGCACCACCACCGCCTCCGCCACCACGCGAACGACCCTGCGTATCGAGGTCGCCGACACCCGCGACCGGCGCCCGGCGAGCGGAAACCGCGAAGCCCCCTCCCCGCACGATGCCGAATCGGGCCGCGGCCTCTACCTCGTCTCCCAGCTCGCCGACCGCTGGGGCATCGCACCCCGCGCCGGCGCGCCGGGCAAGGACGTCTGGGCGGAGCTGCACGTCGCTACCGAATGTCCCGCTCGTGCGGAGAAGTAGGGCTGCGAAAGCAGACCGGATCTCGAGACTGCGATTTTCGCAAGTGGTCGCACCGTTCGGCGAAATCGAGCCCACCGTGTCCGACGTGGACGAAGGGGATCCGGTCTTCACCCCGTGAGACTCTGGGCGACAAGTCCTCGTCAGAACGGAGTAGTTGGCTGAGACGGATCTCGCAGGACGCTGCCCGGCCTGGAACCATGCCCTGCACGCCCCGAGGAGATCAGTACGGGGGCCGACCCGACGAGGGGAAGCAGTCAGCCCATGGCGTTGAAGGACGACCCCGTGGAGGGCGGGACCGGGCGGGGGATCTTCGACTGTGACGCCGCCCACCGCAGTCCCCTCAAGGACGACTACGAGCGGATCTTCCAGACCGGGATGATCGTCCTCGATACGAACGTGCTGCTGAACCTGTACCGGTCCAACGCGCGTACGCGCCAGGACACTCTGGCGGTGCTGACCAAGCTCCGGGACCGGCTGTGGGTGCCGGACCAGGTACTCACCGAGTTCTGGCGCAATCGCGAGCTGAAGTCGGTCCGCCATCACCACAGCACCAAGGCCAAGGAGACCTCCGCGGCTCTGGACAAGGCTCGCCGGTCCGCGCAGGACGCGGTCGAGCGGTGGGTGAAGGACGTACGGCTGAAGCAGGACGAAGAGGTCACCCAGCGGATCGACGAGGGCCTGGAGGCCCTGACCGGGGCCCTGGACGGGCTGCGGGAGATCATCGACGGGCAGGCCGAGTGCGACGCGCTGACGGACACTGCCGAGACCCACATCGACCCGGTGCTGAGCGCACTGGACCCTCTCCTGCAGAACCGGATCGGTGAGCCGCTGTCGCCGGGGGACTACGACAAGGCCGTCCAGGAAGCCCAGAAGCGGGCCGACGAGGAGATCCCGCCGGGATACGAGGACTTCCGGAACAAGTCGCCGGAGCAGGCGGCCGGCGACTACCTGCTGTGGGTTCAGCTGGTCGGCGAAGCGCGGACCCGCGAGCGTGATGTGCTGCTGGTCACCGGGGATGTGAAGAAGGACTGGTGGCAGACCCGCGACGGTGACATCCCGGCCCGCCCCAGAGCCGAGCTCGTGGTGGAGCTGAGGGAAGCGGCAGGCGTGCGCCTCTACATGCTCACGCCCGCGGAACTGCTCACCTGGGCCGAGGAGTTGCTGGAAGGGCTGCAGGTCGACAAGGACTCGGTGAACGACCTGGAACAGCTGCGGGGAGCAGACCGGGGGGATGACGCCCCGGAAGCCGGGTGGACTCGGGAGTCGCTTCTCGCCTTCCTGAGAGCACTGTCCGGCCGCTACCCCGCGCACGCCAAGGTGATCGTCGCTGCCGCCGCGAACGGCGGGTTCGTGGACCGTGCCACGGTGTACGAGCTGGCCGGGTACCCGGAGGACCGTCAGCTCAAGGGCTTCACCCGGCCCATCAGTACGGTGGCACGGGAGTTGGCGGACCTTGGATCGCTGCACGGCGAGGAACCCTTCCTGCTCCACACCATCTACGGCTCGGCGACCGAGCCGTCCTGGGCCACGGGATTCCGCATTCCCGAAGAGACCGTCCCGGTGCTTCGTGAGTGCTTCGAGGACGGGCCGCTGTGGCCACCCTCCCCCAAGGGGGACGGCGACCCCTCCGAGGACTCCGGCCACCTGGACGGCGGCGGGCAGTAGCAGGGCGAGCGCCCGTCTCCGGCCCGGCATGACGTACCTCGTGAGGCGGAGTTCGCAGCCCCGGACCGGGTGTCGGCGCGGCCTGGCAAGATGAGGGGTGACATGCGCGCTGCGCGGAGAATGTGAACCGCCGAGTGAGGGGACGACAGTCGCCGATGCCCACGAATGAGCTCTTCCTGCGGGATGTCATCGACATCAAGGAAGACGTCCATGCCGGCGATTTCAAGGTGGAGCTGACCGGCGGTTTCACCGAGACGGATGCCCGGGTCGCCGAGTACGTCGTCACCGACCAGCTCAAGGACGCCTTCGGCAGGGCGTTGGGGATCGTGCGCGCCTCCGTCCGCGGGGGGAACTCCTACGCCGGTTACCTGCACGGTTCGTTCGGCTCCGGCAAGAGCCACTTCCTGACCGTGCTGCACGCGATTCTCAACAACGAGCCCTCCGCCCGCGCCAAGCCGCGGCTTCAGGAGGTCATCGCCGAGCACGACGACTGGCTGCGCGGCAAGCGGTTCCTGATGGTGCCCTACCACCTGGTCGGTTCGACCGACCTGGACTCGGCGCTGCTCGGCGGGTACGTCGCCGCGGTACGGCGCCTGCACCCGAAGGCACCCACGCCGCCGGTGTACCGGGCCGACTCCATGCTGGCCGACGCCGCCAGGTTCCGCGGTGCGATCGGTGACGCGGCGTTCGCGGAACTGCTGCCCGCGACGGGGGGAGCGGCCGGTGCCGCCGAGGACGACCTGGAGGTGATCGACGGTGCGGGCGGGGGCTGGACGGCCGCCGAACTGCGCCGGGCCTTCGCCGCGCCCGCGGGCGACCCCCTGCGCAGCAGGCTGGTCTCCGCGCTGCTGACCGGACCGATGTCGTCGTACGCGGAGGGCGCCCGGGGCGATGCCCAGGCGTTCCTGCCGCTGGAGAACGGGCTCGCCGTGATCAGCCGGCATGCCGAGTCGCTCGGTTACGACGGCATCGTGCTCTTCCTGGACGAACTGATCCTCTGGCTGCAGGCGCACATGTCGAACCGGGAGAAGGTGAACACCGAAGTCAGCAAGCTGGTCAAGCTGATCGAATCCGGTGACAGTGCGCGACCCGTGCCGATCGTCTCCTTCATCTCCCGTCAGCGTGACCTCTCCCAGCTCGTCGGCGCGGACGTGGTCGGCGCGGATGTGAAGAACCTGGAGCAGCAGGTCGAGTACCTGGCCGGCCGCTTCGACGTGGTGAACCTGGAGGACCGCAACCTTCCGGAGATCATCAAGGAGCGCATCCTCCAGCCGAAGGACCAGCTGGCCCGCGCCGCGCTGGCCGACGCCTTCGCCTCCATCGAGTCCAGCAACTCCCAGGTCAAAGACGTGCTGTTGGACGCACACGGTGCGACGAACGCGGACTGGTCGGACTTCCGGTCCGTCTATCCGCTCTCGCCCGCGCTGCTCAACGTCCTCGTCGCGCTGTCCGGCGCTCTGCAGCGCGAACGCACCGGTCTCAAGCTGCTCCAGGAGATGCTACGGCGCCGCGGTGGCGTGAAACTCGGCGAGCTGCTTCCCCTCGGCGACCTGTGGGACGTGCTCTCGGACGGCACCGGTGAGGCGTTCACCGACCGGCTCAAGAGCGAGGCCGAGGCCGCCCACACCTTCCACACCAAGGTGCGGGCACACCTGCTGGGGAAGTACGGCTCGGCGGACCACGAGAAGTTCATCGCCGACGAGCGGTTCGTCAAGACACTGCTGCTCGCCGCGCTCGCCCCGGACGTACCGGCGCTCAAGCGGCTCACCGGCGGGCGTATCGCCGCCCTGAACCACGGCTCCATCCGCTCCCGCACCGTCGCCCCCGGCTCGCTCGTGGTGAACCGGTTGCGGGAGCTGCAGGCCGAGTTCGGGGAGATCCGTGCGGACGGTGACCAGGACCCTGTGTTCACCCTGCACCTGTCCGACCTCGACATCGAGCCGCTGCTCGACATGGTCGCCGACGAGGACAAGGCCGGCGCCCGGCGCATCTGGGTCAAGGACCAGCTGTGGAAGGCGCTCGGGCTCAGGGAGACCGGCGCGTTCGTCTGCGAGCACGAGATCGTCTGGCAGGGCACCCGGCGCACCGCCGAGTTCGTCTTCGAGAACGTCCGCGACCCCGGGCAGCTGTCCGAGGAGCAGTTCCGCCCCGGCGTGGACGGGCGGGTCCGGTTCATCCTGGACTACCCCTTCGACGACGGGCAGCACTACCCGAACGACGACGCGCGTCGCGTCGAGGGCCTCCGCTCGGCGGGGCTCACCGCGCCGACCCTGGCCTGGCTGCCGTCGTTCTTCTCGGAGCAGAAGAACGCCCAGCTCGGACGGCTCATCAAGATCAGTTATCTGCTGGAGCGCGACCGGCTCGACGACTACGCCGGACACCTCGCCTCCGACGACCGGGTCCGGGTCCGCCACCAGCTCGCCGCCCAGCGCGACACCCTGACCTCGCAGCTCACGGCGACCCTCGGGCAGCTGTACGGCATCGCCAAGCTGGACGAGAACAGCGTCTCCGCGGAAGTCAGCGAGGGCAGGCACATCCTGTCACTGCTGCCCGAGTTCAGCAGGCCGCAACTGCAGGGCGGCAAGTCCTTCCAGGACAACATGCAGCACCTGGCCGGCGGTGTCTTCCAGGCCCTCTACCCCAATCACCCCGACTTCGGCCGGACCGGCGACACCAAGCCCGTCACCCTCGCGGAGCTGAAGACCGCCCTCACCTGGATCACCCGGGCCATGGACGACGGCGGGCGGCGCGTCGAAGTCGACAGCCACCAGCTCAAGACCGTCAAGCGCATCGTCGAGCCACTGGAACTCGGTCAGGTGCACGACGGGCCGCTCGTCCTGCGCAACGACTGGCGCGCCCGCATCAACCAGGCCGCCCACCAGCACCGCCCCGGCGCGGAGGACCTGACGGCCGAGGACATCCGCGAGTGGATCGCCCGGGACCACGGCTGGACCGGGCTCGACAGGAACGTCAGCAACCTGATCATCGCGACGTACGCGCTGCTCGACGACCGGGCCTGGATCCTGCACGGCGGCAACCCCGAACCCCAGCCACCCGAACTGGACCGTATCGGCGCCGGCTACGCCCTGCGCGCCCAGCAGCTGCCGACCGAGGAGGAGTACGCGACCGCCCGCCGGCGCGCAGCGAAGATCTTCGGCGTGGCGGTGCAGCCCACCCTCTTCGCCCGGAACGTCAACAAGCTCCACACCCGCGTCCGCGAGAAGGTCGAGCAGTACGAGCAGCCGGTCAACGCGGTGCGGACCGTCCTGAACAGGCGCGCCGAAGCGCTGGGAATCCAGCAGCACGCCGGTGCGCGGACGGTGTCGGGCAGGGACGCGGCGGACCTGCTGGCCCGCCTCGGACAGCACCGTGAGGCGACCGCGCTGGTGCGGGAACTGGCAGGCGCCTCCTACGCCACCTCGGACGAGGAACTGGCCACCACCGTCACCTCGGCGCCCGAGGTGCTGGCCGCACTCGACGACGCCGACTGGCGGCTGCTCGGCAGCGTCCGCGGATTCGCCGGGCGCGGGGACGGCGTCGGCGAGCGGGCCGAGCGGCTGCTCGCGGAGATCGCCACGGCAGCCACCGACAGCGAGTTCCACCGTTCGCTTGTCCCCGTGCTGGCGTCGATCCGGGACAAGGCCGTCGGCATGGTCGAGGACGCCGCCCGGCTGGCCCAGGTGGAAGACCCCGTCACACCGCACGCGACGCCCGAACCCACCGCGGACGACGTGTCTTTGACGCCGCACGGCGATCCCGCGGTGCCCGGCGGCAGGCGGGAGACCGCCACTGCGGACGCCGCTGTGCCCGGCCCCCGGGCGCCCTCCTCGGACTCCGGTACGGGCGCGGCGGCGCCGTCCCGTACCGTGCGGTTGCAGCCGAGCCGCCTGGAGAACGCGCTGGGCAAGGAGATCGACCACCTCTGGGACGAGATCCTCGCCTACTCGGCCGATCACCCGGGCATGGCGGTCGAGATCACCTGGCAGGTGGTACCCGCGGAGGACGGCAGCGCCACGCCCACCGACGACAAGGCGCAGTCCTGATGGCTGTCCGGCCGCTCATCGACCGCCGGATCGTCGAAGCGCTCCTCGAGACCGAGCTGCGCCGCGCGGGCGACCGTCGCCTGCTGCTCGTCAACGCCCGCTACGACGGCGCGGCGCCCAGGGAGTTCACCGCCCGGATCGACGGCCGGCAGCGGCCGGTCAGAGTCACCGACCAGGACTCCGTCCTGGGCGTCGTCGACGCCTGGCAGCGGCTCCTGGCCGACCCGGCCGGCGACCGGGTGCTGGTGGTCACCAGCGAGGTGCCGGCGACCGTGCTGGGCTGGGACGTACGCGCACACGCGGTCGGACGTCGCAGCCTGCCCGTCGACCGGGCCGAGCTCGTCAAGCAGCTGTTCGGAGCCACCGATCTCGACGCCCGCATGGTCCGCGAGACCTGGCTGCTCGACGCGTTGCTGGAGGCCGAGCCGGTCGACGGCTGGCCGCGCGGCGGCTCGGTGCTCACCCGCGACTCCGCCGTGCAGGCCCTCGTCGGTGAGCGTCTCGGCCTCGGTCCCGGCGCGGCGGGGAACAGGCACGACCTGGACAGCACCGCGCTGCTCGCCTGGTCCCGTACGACAGCCGGCCCCGCCCGCTTCCGGGAGCTGCCGGAGGCGGAACGCGAAGGGCTGACCGCCTGGCTCACCGACACCGTCGGAGCCGCCGCGCCCACCCTGCTCGCGCTGGCCGCCGACGGCCGCGCGCAGGACGCGATGGCGCTCGGTGTCCTCGGCTCCGTACTGAGCGCCGCGGACGCCCCCGCCGGTACGAGCTTCGCTCTCGGCGGCATCTTCGGCTCCACCCTGCGCTCGGACGACCTGCCGGGATTCACCGCATCCGTGACCGGCACCCTCGCCCGGTGGATCGCCGAGGCCGAGGCCAACAGCCCGGCAGGCGCCGAGGCGCGGCACCAGGTCTACGACGTACTCGACCGTGCCGACGAACTCGCCGCCGAGGCGGGCCTGGAGGAGGCATTGCGCGCGCACCCGCTGCTGCCCTCCGGGCTGAAGGCGCGCCTACGAGAACTGGCCGATGCCCTTGATGCCTCGCCCCGTTCCGCCGAGGCCGCCCTGGACCGGGTGCTGACCCACCACCTGGCACGTCTGCACCCGGCGAGCTGCGATGCGGCGGTCATGGCGCTGCGCGTACTGCGGTGGCTCGACGGGCCGGTCCCGACGGTGGAATCGGTCGGGCAGGCGGTCGGTGAGCACCTCGCACAGTGGGGATGGGTCGACCGTGCGCTGGCCGTTCTGGCGGCCGGGGACCCGATGGGCGACCCGGTACTGGGGAAGGCCTACCACCTGCTGATCGGCAGGGCACGGGCACGGCGCAGCGCCCTCGACGAACAGTTCGCCGCCCGGCTCGCGGGTTGGGCCCTGACCGCGGCGCCCCAGGCACCCGGAGGAGCCCTCCTCATCGAGGACGTACTCGCCACCCTGGCCGTGCCGGTGGCCTCCATGAAGAGCCCGCTCGTGCTCGTGCTGGACGGGATGAGCGCCGCCGTGGCCGCCCAGCTCGGCGACGAGATCGACCGCCGGGTGTGGACGGAGATCGTGCCCGCACCGCCCGGCCCCCTCGCCGTGGCTCCGCGACGGCAGGCCGCCGTCTCCATGCTGCCGTCCGTCACCACCATCAGCCGGGCCTCGCTGCTCTGCGGCGCACCCACCAGCGGCAAGCAGGCGGTGGAGAGCAGCGGGTTCGCGGCGTTCTGGCAGCAGCGCAGGCGCACCGGAAGGCTCTTCCACAAGGGCCGGATCGCAGGCGACGAGGGACACCGGCTCGCCCCCGAGCTGCTCGAAGCCCTCGCCGGGGACGATGTCGTCGGCGTCGTGCTCAACACCATCGACGACGCGCTGGACCACGGGCAGGAAGGCGAACGGTCCAGCTGGCGGCTGGCGGACATCAGTCACCTGCTCGACCTGCTCAACGCGGCGCGCGGGTACGGCCGTCCGGTGATCCTCGTCTCCGACCACGGGCATGTCACCGACCGTTCGCCGCAGGGGCAAGGTCCCGTGAAGGCCACCGGAGCGCGCAGTGCCCGCTGGCGTACCGGCGGCCCGGCGGGGGAGGGCGAGGTCGAACTCAGCGGCCCGCGGGTGCGGGAGGGCGGCGGCACCCTCGTGGTGCCGTGGCGCGAGGACATCCGGTACACGCCGCGCAAGGCCGGATACCACGGCGGAGCATCGCTGGGCGAGGTCACCGTACCCGTGATCACGCTGGTGCCCTCTCAGGACCTGATGCCCCCCGGATGGGTGGTGCTGCCGGAGGAGCAGGCCGTGCCGTCGTGGTGGCGGCCCCGCGCAGGCACCACGACCGCCGGGGCCGAGGACGCCACGGTCCGCAGGCC
>NZ_JBOHCV010000052.1:0-3557 GCF_050698815.1 Streptomyces sp. | reverse complement strand
TCTTTGCGTCGTACCTCAAGTCCAGCGCAAATCGCTGTGGCGGCCCCGAGAGCTGCGGCACCATCGGGGCATGGCGTACACGATTCGGGCGGTACGGGGCGAGGACTGGGAGCAGCTGCGCGAGCTGCGGCTCGCCGCCCTGGCAGATCCCGTGGCGTCCGTGGCCTTTCACGAGACGTACGAGGGACTCGCCGCGCAGGGCGAGGAGTTCTGGCGGCGGCGCGCCGCGCAGGGTACCCAGGGCTCGCTGGCCGAGACGTTCATCGGGGAGGACGACGAGGACGGCGGGAGCTGGGCCGGCAGCACCACTGTGCTCGACGAGGGCGACACCGCCCACGTGGTGGGTGTCTACCTGCGCCCCGCGCACCGGGGAACCGGTCTGGCCGACGCGCTCTTCGACGCGGTCACGGAGTGGGCTCTGGAACGGCCATATGTGACCCGGATGTTGTTGCACGTGCACGAGCACAATCCGCGTGCGGAGTCCTTCTACCGGAGGCTGGGCTTCGTTCACACGGGGCAGCTCAGCAGCGATCCCAAGGCGCCGCTGCTGCGGGAGTACGAGATGGTCCTGGAGCTGCCCACCCGCTGGACCGGCACGGTCAGCCGTTGAGACTGAGCTCCAGGGGGAGTTCGAGAACCGTGGTGAGTGGTGGGTCGAGCCGGCCGGGGGATGACCTTGCGGCCACGCGGCGGCCGTGCTCGACCACGCTCTGGGTGAGCGCGTTGAGTATCGGCATGATCTCCGGGTCATCGCCCACTACATACAGCGTGCCCGTTTCATCGATGAACGACTCCAGGGCGATGCGATCCGCGCGGGCTGCCGTGCACGCGTTGCGGACGTGGAGCTGGGAGAGCGGCGAGAGAGCGCGACGGATCAGTTCAGTGGCGGCCTGACGGCGTTCGGGATGCCCGATGAGCGTGGCTTCCAGCTCACCGGCGGCTCCGGACGAAGCCTTGGGATGGGTGCGGAGGGTCTGCACCGGGTCGGTGGGCGCCGACTTGGCGAGGGCCCAGCGGTGCACCTCGCGGAACGGCCGTTCATCCAGCGCGGCGGCGTGCAGCCAGCAACGGAGCAGCGTTTCGGCCGCCGTGTGTGTCGCGGCGTCGATGGGGCGGGGTGAGCGCAGCGGCGCGAGCAGCGCCTCCGCGCGGGCGGCGGCGGTGGCCCGGTCGGCGCAGCCGTGGTGCGGGGACCAGCGCAGGCGGTTCGGGGTGTCGCAGAGCTGGCTCGGGTCGAAGAGGTGCACGGGGCCGAGCTTCGCTCGGGCGTCCTTGGTGGCCGCCCAAAGGGTGGGGTCGCTCGTGGCGACGAGGAGCGCTCCCGCTGCCTCGTGTGCGCGGCTGCGGGAATCCGGGGCCGGGGCCGCACCTGGTGCTGGCACCGGGGCCGGGGCGGGTGCCGGTGCCGGCTCTGCGGTCGGGTGTGGGATCGGTGGTGGCTCGGACGGCGCTTCGCGGGGGGCGCTGAGGGCGTTCTCGGGAGGCGGGGACTTGGTCGGGACGGGCTGCGCCCGTACATCGTCGTGCGCCGCGGCGGTCTGCTCGGTGAGACGCGAACGGCGCTCACGGTGCGCGGCACGTACCGCGCGGGCGCGCGAGAGCGTGCCCAGCACGAAGACCGTGAGGACGACCGCCAGCAGCAGCTGGCTGATGAGCAGCCCCCAGACGAGCCCGTAGCCCGAGAGGTGGGAGGGCCGGGCGTCCGGCCAGGCGCCGGCGATGTCGTGGGGCTCGGCGGCCAGAGCGCGTATGGCCATGGGCGTACGGGTGAAGGTCACCCCCTCCGGCCAGGAGCCGTGGGCGAGGAGACCGGCCAGGCCGGTGGCCGTCCAGGTGAGGACGGTGAGCGCGAGCAGCAACCCGAGTACGCCTATCAGCAGGCCGTCGGGGATGCCGCCGCTTCCGCCGCCGCCCCCGGGGCGAGGGCGTGGGCCGCGGTCGTAGACGTGGTCGTGGGGCATGGCTATGCGACGGTGGAGTTGGAGGATGTGGGCGCCTGCTCGATGGCGCGGGCGCGGGCCTCGGCCTCGGCTTCCAGGTCCGCGTCCAGGGACGCGTCGAGGGAGTCCGGCGTGGCCGAAGCCTCCGTCATGGCGCGGTCGGTGAAGACCAGTGGCCGTTCGGCTTCCGTGACGAGGTGCTTGACGACCTGCACGTTGCCGTTGACGTCCCACACCGCGATGCCCGGGGAGAGGGTCGGGATGATCTCGACCGCCCAGCGGGGCAGACCGAGGACCTGGCCGGTCGCCCGTGCCTCGTCGGCCTTCTGTGCGTAGATGGTCCGCGTCGACGCCATCTTGAGGATCGCGGCGGCCTCGCGGGCAGCCGCGCCGTCGACCACGTCGGAGAGGTGGTGCACCACCGCCACGAACGACAGACCGAGCCGACGCCCGAACTTGAGCAGCCGCTGGAAGAGCTGGGCCACAAAGGGGCTGTTGATGATGTGCCACGCCTCCTCCACCAGGAAGATGCGCTTCTTGCGGTCCGGTCGGATCCAGGTGTGTTCCAGCCAGACGCCCACGATGGCCATCAGGATCGGCATGGCGATCGAGTTGCGGTCGATGTGGGAGAGGTCGAAGACGATGAGGGGCGAGTCGAGGTCGATGCCGACCGTCGTCGGCCCGTCGAACATGCCCCGCAGGTCACCGTCGACCAGCCGGTCCAGTACCAGGGCGACGTCCAGACCCCATGCCCGTACGTCGTCCAGGGCGACGTTCATCGCCTCCGCCGACTCGGGCTTGGGGTGCCGGAGGCGGTCGACGATGTCGGTGAGCACGGGCTGACGGTCGGCTATCGTCGCGTTCACGAAGCTGTGCGCCACCTTCAGCGCGAAGCCCGACCGCTCGTCCAGGCCGCGCCCCAGCGCGACCTCGATGATGGTGCGGAGCAGGGCGAGCTGGCCGGTGGTGGTGATGGCGGGGTCGAGGGGGTTGAGGCGGATTCCCTGGTCCAGCGCGGCAGTCGGGTCGAGGCGGATGGGGGTGATGCCCATCTCCTCGGCGATGAGGTTCCATTCGCCGACGCCGTCCTCGCCCTGTGCGTCGAGCACGACGACCTGGCGGTCGCGGAAGCGGAGCTGGCGCAGCACGTACGTCTTTTCCAGCGCCGACTTGCCGTTGCCCGACTCGCCCAGCACCAGCCAGTGCGGGGCGGGGAGTTGCTGGCCGTAGAGCTGAAACGGGTCGTAGATGTAGCCCTTGCCGCTGTAGACCTCGCGGCCGATGATGACGCCGGAGTCGCCGAGGCCGGGTGCGGCCGTCGGCAGATAGACGGCCTGCGCCTGGCCGGTGGAGGTACGTACGGGCAGCCGGGTCGTCTCCGTCTTGCCGAACAGGAAGCCGGTGAAGGCGTCGGTGATGGCGGTCAGTGGATCGCGCGCGGCCATGGAACGTCCTCCCTCAGCGGCGGATGCCGGTCGCGAACGGCAGCGTGTTGACGAACGCCCGGAGATGCTCTCTGTCGCACCATTCCAGCTTCAAGTAGCTCTTTCCCGCCGAGGCACGGATCGTGCGCTTGTCCCGGGCCAACGACTCCGCCGAGCGTGCGGACACCGTGAT
>NZ_JBOHCV010000051.1:0-7693 GCF_050698815.1 Streptomyces sp. | reverse complement strand
GGCGTGGCGGTGCCAGAGGTGGTGCAGGAGTTCCTGTTCGCGGGCCTGGAAGTCCGGTGCCGGGGCGCCGTGTTGGGCGCGGTCGCGCAGCAGGGCGAGGGAGGTGGCGAAGTGCTGGTACTCGGCGACCGTACGGGCCGCGCCTGCCCCGTGCGTACCGCGGGCCAGCGAGCGGGCCATCGAGCGGGCGCGCATCGAGCCGAGGGCTATCGGTTCGGCCGGTGCCAGCCAGCCGGCGGCCACGTAGGCGGGCAGGGTGTCGCGGACGGTGCGGAGCCCCTGCCGCCGGGACCAGACCGCCAGCCAGGTGAGGGTGGCGCAGACCGGGACCATGAAGAGGGCGTAGACGGCGAAGAACGCCCAGCCGGGGAGGGCGGCGGAACCGTTCCATATCCCGTGCAGCAGCGCCGCCGTGAAGACGGCGAGGAAGGGGATGAGGACGCGCGGGAGGATCCGCATGCCGGGGACGGCGGCGACTATGCCGAAGCCGATGCCGGTCAGCGCGGTGAAGAGGGGGTGCGCGAAGGGGGCCAGGATGATGCGGACGAAGAACGTCATGGCCGTGGCCGACTCGTGCAGCGCGTCGGGGCCGAGCAGTTGGTCCTCGCCGAAGGCGGTGCCGAGGTAGAGGACGTTCTCGGTGAAGGCGAAGCCGGTGGCGGTGATGCCGGCGACGGCGAGGCCGGAGACGACGCCGTTGAAGTCGCGGCGGCGGAAGAAGAAGAGGAGCAGGATGGCGACGCCCTTGGCCGACTCCTCGACGACCGGCGCGATGACCGTGGCGCCCAGCACGTCGGCCCGGCCCGCGGAGTCGGTCACGGACGTGCTGAGCCAGTCGGTGGCCAGGCCGTTGGCGAGGAGCGCGACGAGGGTGGCCGCGCAGGCGCCCCAGGCGAAGGCGAAGAGGTGGTTGCGCCAGGGCATCGGCTCGACGCCGTCCATCCAGCGGAAGGCGGCGAGCAGGAGCGGCACGGGCAGCACGGCCAGGCCGAGGCCGACGAGGAGGCCGAGGGTGCCGGTCTGTTCGCGTACGAGGGCGAGGATGATCAGCCCGCACAGCGTGAACACCGTGATGAGGGTCAGGGCGCGCAGCGTGCGGCGGTGGCGGTGCCACCAAGAGGGGGTCGCGGGCGGGTGGTAGCGCCAGTCCGCGGGGGAGGCGGGCATCGCCGGGAACCGGGGTTGCTGGGCGTAGGCGGGCACCGGGTGGGGATTCGGGTGCTGGGTCTGGGGGGCCTGGGCGTACGCCGGGTGCCGTGGCTGCTGCGGGGGTGGTCCGCCATAGGGATGCGGACCGGGATAGGGGTACGGGCGGGCCGCGTACGGGGGCGCCTGGTGCGCGCCGGATGCCTCGTCGTCCACCACACGACAGTAACGAGCCCGAGGCCGGGCCATGAAGGGCGTACACATTTCCGGCCAGCGGACCGGGAGGTGTCGTCGGGATTCGCCTCGTGTTCGCCGATCGGGACGGCGGCGCACGCGAGTTCAGCCGGTTCGCACGCTTCGCAGGCCATCACCGGTCCGCGTGGTCAGCCGTGTAGGAAATAGAGGACGGTCATGGTCACGGCGGTGGTCAGGACGACGCTCCGCAGCAGCCGAGCGGGGAGACGTCGTGCGAAGTGGGCGCCGGCGAAGCCGCCGGCCACCGCGCCGGCCAGCATGGTGGCGAGGAGAAGCGGAGCGTTCAGTGCGTCCGAGGCGATGAGAAACAGTGCGGTCGCGCTGAGATAGACGGCCGCGACCTGGGCGACCCGCATCGGGTTGCTGACGGCGGTGTCGAGGCCCAGGCCGATGCTCCACAGGGCCAGCATCATGATGCCTACGGCGCCGCCGAAGTATCCGCCGTACACGGCGAGGAGGAACTGGCCGATCAGGACAGCCCGGGAACTCATGCCGACCGAGCGGCCCAGCGCGGTGCTCAACGCACGGGAGACGCGGCGCCCGAAGGCGAGGATCACCGTGGCGAAAGCGAGCAGCCACGGCACCGCGGCGTCGAACGACGCTGCCGGCAGCGCGAGCAGCAGGCCGGCACCGAGTCCGCCGCCGATCACACTGATCGCTGTCAGCGCCGTCGTGGACGTCCCCCCGACCGGGGTGAGTTCGCGTCGGTAGACCCACGCGCCGGCCGCTGCCCCGGGGACGAGGGCGACGGTCGATGACGCGTTCGCCGCGACAGGGGGCAGGCCGACTGCGACCAGAGCGGGCAGCGCCACGAACGTGCCCCCGCCACCGATGGAGTTCAGCGCTCCGGCGGCAACACCGGCCAGCAGGACAAGCAGCATCTCGGACACCTGCCGAGCATCACCCGTTGGCCAGTGGGCCCACAATGCGTGATCGGTGAACCCAGCATAAGGCTGTGCCATAGGCTTGTACGGGTGCGCTATGACCTGGACGACCTGCGGCTCTTCCTCGACATCGTGGCGGAGGGGTCGATCACCGGGGGCGCTCGCCGGATGCACCTGAGCCTGCCTTCGGCCAGCGCCAGGGTGCGCTCGCTCGAGCACCACGCCGGTGTGGCACTGCTGATCCGCGGCCGCCGGGGAGTTCGACCCACCCCGGCGGGGACGACACTGGCCCGCCACGCACGTGACGTACTCGCTCTGACAGCGCGGCTCGAAGGTGCCGTCGCGAGCTATACCCGCTCCCCGACCGCTCCGCTGACCCTGCTGGGCGGCGGCTCCGCGATGTACCGACTCGTGCCGCAAGCCCTGGTGTCGTTCCTCCGCGCACACCCGGACGTCGACGTCACTGTTTCCGAAAGCCGCACCCCGCAGACCGTGCGGATGCTCGCCGACGGTGAGGCGGACCTGGGGGTCGTTCTCGACGACGAGGCCCGCGACTGCGGCCTCGACATGGAGCCCCTGGGCGACGACTCCCTCGTGGTGGTCGGCCAGGCCGGCGGGATTCTGGCCGGGCGGGACGCGTTGACCTACAACGAGGTCGCCGAGCATCCTCTCGTCGGGCTCGACGCCGACTCCTCGCTGCGACGCTGGATCGAGAAGAACCTCGGCCCGCACGCTCCGGCAGTGCGCTACCGCACCACCGTTGCCAACCTCAACATCCTCGTCGCCCTGGCGGCCGCCGGTGTCGGGCTCGCCGTCGTACCGCGTCGTGCTATCGACCCCAGCCAGCCGCTCGACGTGTGTGACCTACAGGATCCCTGGTCACGCCGCCACCACTTGCTGGCCTGGGGCGCGAAGGACCGGACCTCCACGGCCACCGCGGCGCTTGCCGAGCACCTGCGTCACGCGGCGCTGTCCGAGCCGGCCTCCCACAGCAGACAGGGAGAGCCCGGCGCATCTGAGGCCCTTCCGGGGAAGCCGCCGGGATAGCTGGCCGGACGGAATTCACCCGTTCGGCCTGTTTTGGGTTGCGATGTGCTGGTAGCGACGTGCATCTCGCGCGAGGCGGCGTTGGACTGGAAGCGGAGTGATACGCCATTGGGAGTAGGAGGCCCTTTCATGATCTCCCAGGAGCAGATCCCCGCGGTGGTCGATCACATGATCTACGACGCGGACGGAAAGAAGATCGGCGAGGCCCGGCACGTCTTCCTCGACGAGCGCACGGGCGAGCCGGAGTGGGCCACGGTCCGCACCGGGTTGTTCGGCACTCAGGAGACGTTCGTACCCATTCATGAGGGCCGCGTCGTCGACGACTACCTCGAGGTGCCCGTCGCCCGGACGATGGTGAAGGACGCACCGCACATGGACGTCTCGAAGGGCCGCCTCACCGAGCAGCAGGAGCGCGAGCTCTACAGCTTCTACGGCTTCGACTGGGATGAATCCACATCGCAGGGCGCGGGCGGCACGGCCGGTGCGGCAGGCACAGCGGGTGCGGCCGGTGCCGCGGGTGCTGCGGGTGGCTCCATGGGCTGGGAAAGCGAGGCCGAGCAGCCCGGACCGCCCACGTCGCGTGCCATGTCGTCAGGCGCGATGCCGTACGGAGGCGAGGCGGGCCGGGGCGATCTGGCGTCCGTGCAGGGGGCCATGACCCGTTCGGAGGAGCACCTGCGGGTGGGCATGGAGCGGCGTGAAGCCGGTCGCGCGCGCCTGCACAAGTACGTGGTCACGGAGGAGGTCGAGCAGACCGTTCCGGTGCGCCACGAAGAGGTGCGCATCGTGCGGGAGCCGATCACCGACGCCAACAGGGAACAGGCGATGAGCGGACCGGAGATCATGGAGGACGACTACGAAGTCATCCTGCACGAGGAGCGTCCGGTCGCGGAGACCGAGACGGTGCCGGTCGAGCGTGTGCGCCTGGTCACCGAAGAGCGCATCGAGGAGGAGACGATACGAGGACAGTGCCGCAAGGAACGCATCGAGATCGAGGGGATCAACGAGGAGATGCCCTACGGCACCACCAGCTGACGCGGTCGGCCGCCTCGGCCGGCTGCTCAGACCCGGCGCGTGACGCCGGACGCCGGGCTCGTGCCCAAGGCGACAGACCTTGGGCACGAGGGCTGTCGCGTGCCGGCCGGCGCGTACGGCACGTCAGCAGCGACGGAAGAGCAGGTCGCGGACCTTGTGGCCCTTCTCCAGGCCCTGGCCCTCGAAGCGGGTGGGCGGACGGGCGGCCGGGCCGGTGTCAGGACGCGGCGCGAAGCCGCCGTCGGGCCGGGTGTTCTCGTAGGCCGGGTGGGCGGAGAGCACCTCGAGCATCTGCTCGGCGTAGGGCTCCCAGTCGGTCGCGCAGTGCACGAGGGCGCCGGGGCGGAGCGGGACCGCGGCCAGGTCCAGGAACTCCGGCTGGATCAGCCGGCGCTTGTGGTGCCGCGTCTTGGGCCACGGGTCCGGGAAGTAGACGCGGAGTCCTGAGAGGGAAGCCGGGGCGAGCATCTCGCTGATCAGGATGACGGCGTCGCCGTTGCCCACCCGGATGTTGGACAGGCCGTGCTCCTCCGCGAGCCGGAGCAGATTGCCCTGGCCGGGGGTGTGCACGTCGACGGCGAGGATGCCCGTGTCCGGGTCGTCGGCGGCCATCCGGGCGGTGGCCTCACCCATGCCGAAGCCGACCTCCAGGACGACGGGACGCCCCTCGAACAGTTCGTCGAGGTCGAGGCGGTGCAGCCCGTCGATGTCGAAGCCCCAGCGGGGCCACGTGCGGAGCAGCGCAGCGCGCTGACCGGGGGTGACCCGGCTGCGGCGGGGCTGGAAGCTGCGGATGCGGCGCTCGTGATGCGCACCGGCCGGGTCGGCGGAGGGACCGGTGCCGTCGGGGAACATGGCAGGCTTCTCAGACATCCCAGCTCTCAGACATCGCAACTCGTCAGACACACTCACATCCTCCCTCGCGGAAGCGAGGGCGTTCCAACCGGCTGCTCAGAGCACCGTCGCGCCCAGCACCCCCACTGTCGCGCCCAGCGCGACCAGTGCCCGGTCCGCGATCTCCCGGCCGATCGGCAGCGAGGCCGTCGCGGCGGGGGAGGGTGCGTTGAGCACGTGGACCACGTGCGGGGTCTCGGTGATCAGGAAGTCGTCGACGAGGGTCCCGTCGCGTCGCACCGCCTGCGCGCGCACGCCCGCCGGGGACGGTTTGAGGTCGTCCTCCGCGATCTCCGGCAGCAGCCGCCGGACCGCGTCGGTGAAGGCGCGCTTGGAGAGGGAACGGCGCAACTCCCCCGCCCCGTACCGCCAGTGGCGGCGCGCTATGTGCCAGGCGCCGGGATGGCCGAGCACCGAGCCCAGCTCGCGGGGGCGCAGCGTGCGCCAGTCGTATCCCTCCATGGCCAGGGCCGGCACCGCGTTCGGCCCGATGTGGACGCCGCCGTCGATGCCACGGGTGAGGTGGACGCCGAGGAAGGGGAAGGCCGGGTCGGGCACCGGATAGACCAGGCCGCGCACCAGGTCCGTACGGGCCGGGTCCAGCTCGAAGTACTCGCCGCGGAAGGGGACGATGCGGGCGGGCGGGTCATCGCCGGTGAGCCGGGCCAGCCGGTCGCAGTGCAGACCCGCGCAGTTGACCATCGCGCGGGCGCGCACGACGGAGCGGGGGCCCGGCCCGGCTCCCACCCGGACGGCCACGCCACGGCCCGGACGCCGGTCCACTGCCGTGACCCGCGCCCCGTACCGCACCTCCGCGCCCGCCTCCCGCGCGAGCCGCGCCAACTGCCTGGTCACCGCCCCGAAGTCGCAGACGCCCGTCGTCCCGACCTCGATGGCGGCCAGGCCGCGTACATGCGGCTCACGCTCGGCGAGCTGGGCCGGGCCCAGCTCGCGCACCGGGATGCCGTGCTGTCTGCCGCGCTGGATGAGGGCGTGCAGGCGCGGCAGCTCCGCCCGCTCGGTGGCGACGATCAGCTTGCCGGTGACCTCGTGGGCGATGCCGTGCTCCGCGCAGAACTCGACCATCTCGGCCGCGCCACGGGCGGCGAAGCGCGCCTTGAGCGACCCCGGGCGGTAGTAGATCCCGCTGTGGATCACGCCGCTGTTCCGCCCCGTCTGGTGGCGGGCCGGGCCGGCCTCCTTCTCCAGGATGAGCACACGGGTGCCCGGGGCGGCGCGGGTCAGCGCGTACGCGGTGGAGAAGCCGACTATGCCGCCGCCGACGATCAGCACATCGCAGTCGTACGCCGGGGCGGCCGTCGCGCCCGCACCGGCTGTGATGGTGGCTGCCGTGGTCGCTGAGGTGGCATCGCTGAGCACGTCATCCATCATGAAGGCCACCACTGACAAACGGCTGCGACGCAGGTCACGTACGCCTCACGCCGGCGCCGCCAGCAGCGGCCTGGCCTGCTCGCGCAGCTGCGCCACCCGCGGCTCGTGCCCGTACGGCTCCAGCCGGTGCAGCAGATCCCGTACGTACTCCGTGGTCCGCGCCGAGGAGATGCGCCCCGCGACCTCCACCGCCCGGGCCCCGGCATCGCACGCCGCGTCCAGGTTTCCCGACTCCAGCTCGGCCACCGCCGAGACGACCAGGCGCAGCCCGTGCGACCGTACGAACTCCTCTGTCGGCTTCGACAGCGCCTTCTCGGTGAAGCGGCGCACCTGGCGCGGCGCCTTCAGGTCGCGGTAGCACTCCGCGGCGTCCGCGGCGAGCCGGTCGTAGGAGTAGAAGTCCAGCCAGGAGGGATCCGGGTCGCCCTCACGGGACCGCTCCAGCCAGCTCTCCGCGCTGGAGAGGGAGGCGCCGCACGCGTGCGAGTCCATGGCCTTGGCGTGGGCGCGGGCCTCGACCAGGCGGAAGAAGCTCAGGGTGCGCGCCGTGGCCAGGCCGCGGTTGCGTTCCAGCGCGGCCTGCGCGAGGTCGACGCCCTCGTCGGCGAAGCCCCGGTAGGTGGCCTGCAGCGACATGGAGGCGAGTACGTAGCCGCCGAGCGGGACGTCGGCGGCGGCGCGGGCGAGGCGCAGCGCCTGGATGTAGTAGCGCTGGGCCGCCTCCTGCTGGCCGGTGTCGAAGGCCATCCAGCCGGCGAGACGGGTGAGTTCGGAGGTGGCGCCGAACAGGGAGCGGCCGACCTCGTCGGTGTAGGTGCCGAGCAGCAGCGGCGCCGCGTCGACCCGCAGGCACTCCGGCACCATCGACGAACGCCAGTCGCCGCCGCCGTACTTGGAGTCCCAGCGCCGCGCCTCGTCCGCGGCTTCGCGCAGCTTCGCCACGTCGGTGTGGCCGACGCGCAGCGGCGCCGGGACGGCTGCCGATGCCGATGTCGGGTATTCGGTACCGGTACCGGCGGGGGTGCCGGCACCCGCGGGGC